>NZ_JACJOY010000059.1:0-24599 GCF_014695815.1 Trichocoleus sp. FACHB-6 | reverse complement strand
ACCACTGCTTGCATATCTACGGTGCGCGGACGACCTCCCGGTTTAGCTTTGGGAATCAAGCTGGATAACAGTTCCCATTGTTCTTGGGTCAAGTTACTCGGATACGATGATGTCATGGCTCTCAAAATGCTGTCTGATAATTTGCTATTGACAGGTTATCGTTTTGAGAGCTTTCCTGGCTTCTCAGACATCCTCTAACGAAAACCGAACAAGTCTTGATTATTCAAAGAGGAACGAAAGCAGAATTTTTCCTCGGCACTGCTTTTGTGATGCTCTGTTTTCTATTCATGATAGGAGGATTTTTATTCGCAATCAGCGTAAGCCTTGGTATCGGATGGTGGGGATTTCTCTTCTCACCTTTAGCACTATGGGTTCTTTGGCTTGCACTTCGTCGTTTTTTGTCAAATGAAAAAATAGTAACTATATATAGATTAAATAAAGCTACTAACCAAGCAACTATAGAGTTTCAAGGTTTGAGACAATCTAAAGTTGTTGAATTGCCACTCCATGAAATTCGCTCAGCAGAAGTAAAGTTTCTAGGCTCACATTACATCGGGTATGGATATACACACATACGTTCTCAACTTTATCTTCTAATAAATTCAAGAAAAGCACTTGCTTTGGATCTGGCATTTGGTATGGGTGAGAAGCGCGAGCTAGAGACAATTGCTCGCTACTTTCAAGAATTTCTGTTCAACCGCTGATACCGTAAACCCCTTTTTGCTAACAAATCAAAGTTTTAGTCATCGCCAGCTAACAAACCTCTGCACCGAAACGTGACAAGCTGGTTGGGTTGCAGAGGTTGCTTGTATCCGGCGAGCTTGGTCGTTTTCAATTCCAGTCAGCTTGCTCGCTGGGGAAGAGAATCGCATCTCCCGCAGCTGTTATCCACCTCAACCACAGCCGATTGATACCCCGAAAACTTCCCCAAGATTGTTGAGCCTTGCAATTCTCCTACTTTGTCACTAATTTCTTGGGCAATCGCTAAGGTTTGTGGATAATTCTCCAACACTTGAGGTTATTTTCCCAGGCTGCGGTTAACTTCGCCAATATTGTTGAGCGTCGTCCTTTCTCCCGCCTTGTTACCAATTGCTTGAGCAATGGTTAAAGCTTGTTGATAATACTCCAATGCTTTTGGGTACTGTCTCCGGCTGTGGTAAAATAACCCAATATTGTTGAGCGTCGTACCTTCTCCCGCCTTGTCACCAATTGCTTTGGCAATGGCTAAAGCTTGTTGATAATACTCCAATGCTTTTGGGTACTGTCCCAGGTTGCTGTAAACTAACCCAAGATTGTTGAGCCTCGTACCTTCTCCTGCCTTGTCACCAATTACTTTGGCAATGGCTAAAGCCTGTTGATAATACTCCGACGCTTTTGGGTACTGTCCCAGGCTGTAGTAAACTGCCCCAATATTGTTGAGCGTCGTACCTTCTCCTGCCTTGTCACCAATTGCTTTGGCAATGGCTAAAGCTTGTTGATAATACTCCAACGCCTTTGGGTACTGTCCTAGGTTGCGGTGAACTTCCCCAATATTGTTGAGCGTCGTACCTTCTCCCCCCTTGTGACCAATTTTTTGGCGAATGGCTAAAGCTTGTTGATAATAATCCAACGCCTTTGGGTACTGTCCCAGGCTGTAGTAAACTACCCCAATATTGTTGAGCCTCGTACCTTCTCCTGCCTTGTCACCAATTTTTTGGCGAATGGCTAAAGCTTGTTGAAGATACTCCAACGCCTTTGGGTACTGTCCCACGTTGCGGTAAACTTCCCCAATATTGTTGAGCGTTGTACCTTCTTGCGCCTTGTCACCAATTGCTTTGGCAATGGCTAAAGCTTGTTGAAAATACTCCAACGCCTTTGGGTACTGTCCCAGGTTGCTGTAAACTAACCCAAGATTGTTGAGCGTCGTACCTTCTTGCGCCTCACCAATTTTTTGGCGAATGGCTAAAGCTTGTTGAAGATACTCCAACGCCTTTGGGTACTGTCCCAGGCGGCGGTTAACTTCCCCAAGATTGTTGAGCGTCGTACCTTCTTGCGCCTTGTCACCAATTGCTTTGACAATGGCTAAAGCTTGTTGATAATACTCCGACGCTTTTGGGTACTGTTCCAGGCGGCGGTAAACTTCCCCAATATAGTGGAGAGCGGCTCCTTCACCTTTGCGCTCCCCAATTGCTCTGACAATAACTAAAACAGATTGAAACGTCTCTAAAGCTTCTCGAAACTGACTTTGCTGATATTGCTTAATTCCTACTTGATACAGCCGCAACGCCTCGTCATTGCGTTGTTCTCTAGTTTGTGCTTGCGCCAAAGCCGCATTGCTTCCCCAAGTAATCCCTACCACTTGTAACGGACAACTCAACGAGATGAGCAAGGTTGCAGTAATAACGCTAAGGCGATGAAGATGAGGATACATAGCAAAATTCTCTGTCAGTGAGGTTAGCGAACTGCTTATATCTCGCTCCCATTTTAGGGAAATTATGCAAAAATTTACTTAACTTATTGAGAGCCGAAGATTCCCAAGAGTGCGATCGGACAATATCTGTTCTTCTCCTAGCATGACGATTCGCAGAGATTGAGCCTTATCGCCAGTTAGCTTAAACTGACGATAAAACTCACTCATCAATTTCTATGTGGGTACATCAGGGACAGCCCAGAGAGACAATTACACCAAGAGAAAATTAAGAAACGCTAGGTTTAGATTACGATCGCCGTGCCATCAAACTTGGTGAGCGTGAAATAATGGTCTTTATTGTAAGTCGCCTTTTGCTCCTTAAGGATGCCGATAGCGATCGCTTCCCCTAGCTTCACCGACTCAGTATAATCAGTGCGCCAGTAAACGCCAGCCGCATTGCGACCGATAAAAATGTTAGAAGCAAGCTTAGCTTCCGCAACGATAGGATTGCTTGTTCGCGAATTTCTCGGGCTGCGTTGCGACGAGTAAACTGGTTGTTCATAAAAATTTTGCGAGAATTGCTCGTGTGGTTAAAGTTGTCTTTTGTTGCTCAATTGGAACTTCTATTTACCTACCAGGTGAATCACCCTACATTGGATAGGCAGTTTTTGATTCCGTCCAGCATCCTAACTTCTGTCCAAAGTCTCGTGACAGTCGCTTATTCTGGTGAAACACATTTGAGGTAGCTCATTTGGGTGACAGGAGGATGGCTAATGGCTTTTCCCCATTCCCCATTCCCAACTGCATATGTAAACTAATGTTTAGAGCGTCTTAATTGGGCATCACGCCTTTTTCAGGCAGCGTTTTACCAGAAAAGTTTACTATTGGGAGGCAGTGTGATTGAGAATCATACCTGAGCAGCGCATCACCATTTCCCTGTCTAACATCTTGCTGATTTTAGCGATCGCTTTAGTAATGGTGTTGCTATGGCAGCTGCGGAGTTTGGTAGTCATCCTGATGGTTGCAGTGGTGATGGCAGCCACTATTGCACCCGCCATCGATCGCGCAGAACGCTTGCAAATGCCCCGGTGGTTGGCAGTTATCACCGTATATTTAACGCTAATCGCTATCGTCACTGGCGCAGGTTTGTTAATCGGCCCTACAGTGGTGGAGCAGAGTCAACGCCTTGCGGTCAATACTCCTGTATACCTGGAAAATCTCCGGATACAAGTTGAAAATTTTCTGGTTAATCTCAACGCCGCACGACCGGACTTAGCCCGCCGCCTCCTTAATACCCAATCTCTTACTAACTGGGTAATTGGTTCCAGTCAACAGGTGCTGCTGCGTTCTTACGGCATCACGCGGGGAATTATCGGCGGCGTTTTTAGTTTTATTTTGGCGTTATTGATTTCCGGCTACATGGTGGCTGGTAGTCAAGAACTGGTTAAAGGTCTGGTGCAGCTGTTTCCCTCGCCTTGGGACGAACGGCTGGCGGCGCAAGTCGCACCCGCCAGCCAGCGAATGGGCAGTTACATCCAGGGTCGAGTTTTGGTGTCAGCGATTTTGGGGGTAGTGATTACTCTCGGCTTGCGAATTTTGGGACTATCGGAATTTGCCTTAGCCTTGGGTGTAATCGCTGGCTTCACAAATTTAATCCCCTTCCTTGGCCCCGTTCTGGGAGCCGTTCCTGCTCTCATCGTGGCAATTTCCCAAGGCGGATTAACCTTCCTCTGGGTGCTGCTGTTGTTCGTGATTATCCAGAATTTGGAAACTTATGTGCTTGACCCCCTGCTGGTGGGTTCTTCAGTGAAAGTCTACCCCTTGTATCAACTCTTAGCGGTTCTAGGAGGAACGCAGGTGTTAGGTATTGTTGGCGCGGTGATTGTCCCCCCTTGGGTGGCTGGTACTGCGGTGCTGTTGGAGAATCTTTATTTAAAGCCCAAACTGGCAGCAGAACAACAAGCCCAACTCGCCGCCGCGCCTCCCCCGCCGGATTCCTCAACCCCTGTACCCAACCATTCTTCCCGATTAAGTCAGGGGTAGCCAAAAGAGTTTCTTTCAACGCACATCTTACCCCTGTTGCATTAACCTGCCTGAGGTTAAAACCCCTTTTTAATAGCTAAAGTCCTTTTGCATAGGACTTTAGCTATTAGCCCAGAACTTAAGTTCCGGGCGGAATCTGCGGCTTACCAAAATGGTGCAAGTCAGTTACATCCCTCTTTGGTGCTGTCTTGGTAAACATAAAGTTTTAAGACAGGTAGTTGCTTTCATCCCAATAAATTTCGTAGCATATGTTACAGAAATAATGTGAATATAGCCCACTAGGTGAGGCTATCAAGCGCCTTGAGAGCAAATAGCCTCAACTGCTTGCCGTATTGCTTATCGGAGGGAAGACAGATATGAAATTGGATTACTGTGAAGTTGGGTTACGTCAACGTACTTTTAACTGGTCAACCCCATCGGAGTTAGATTACCAAGAGTCGATGTGGGTGCATCTGCTGGAGCTTCCGAGTAGTTTCAGCTATGATGAGGCACTGCTACTGTGTCAGAAGTCTGAGGATGAATGGGTAGCTTGGATTCCCGATCATGGTGAAGCTGTGCTGCATACAAGTCAGTTTTGCAAAGCTTGTTAGCATTTGAGAGCGATCGCATCCCCTAAACCTTGTTAAACTCTACACTCAATAGGTTGCGCGATCGCTCTCCCACCCAAACCGACCATAAGACGCTCAGTTAGTTATTAGAATTATCCCTAAAATCGCTTTCTTTGTCTGGGAAAGAATCCTCTAGCCTTGGCAAGTTATCATTTTTGAGAACAGGTGAGTTCAAAAGCCGCCGCCTGTTCAAAATTTCAATTTCTTTTTCCAGCTTCTCCTGTCCTTGTCTAAAAAACTCTTGCGAACTTGAAGGAATTAAGCCGCGATTGAATTGTTGTGCTTGTGCAGGAGATATCGAGTTGAACTCTGGGTTAGCAGCAGCAGGAGTCCGTCCGCCAAATAAGGAAACGGACGTAATTAACAAAGCACAAGTCCCGGTAATATGGGCAAATAGCGGTTTCAAAATAGTCTTCATTTGATATGAAAAGAATTAAGTAATCTATAGCAGTCCTAAACAAGTGAAATATTTTTTTGTTTGTAGCACAAGCGACATGCCTGCGACAGATAAGGACTGCTATATATAAATCTTTGCTCTTACCCCAGCAAAGAACATCATTCTTTTGGATCAACCAATCAGGCGATGCCAATGGGAGCATCCCTATAAGAGCAAATATAAGCCCACAGGCTTTATATTTGCCGCAACTTTTGATGATTGCATGATTGCCTTTTTTCAATCTCCCTGCGGATACTCATCCCATAAACTTGTTGTCTGACGCAGACTCAAATGCTCGCCATGTCCCAAAATCAAATGATCTAGCAGGGGAATACTTAAATATTGCGCTCCTATCAACAGCTGGCGCGTCAGATTAATGTCTTCTTCACTTGGTTCAAGGCTCCCAGATGGATGATTGTGCGCTATGATTAGCCGCGTTGCACCCTGGCGAAGCACCTCCCGGAAAATTTCGCGGGGAGGAGCCAAAGTTTCAGTTGCGGTGCCAATAGTAATGACTTGAGTGCCAATCAAGCGATTTTTGACATCCAACAGCACCACTGCAAATCGCTCTTGCACCTGCCACATCAAATCGTGACTTAGCGCTGCTGCTGCTGCTGCTGGAGAATCGATAGTAGTGCGATCGCCTGGACGAGATTGAAACGCCCGTTTTCCCAACTCAACCGCCGCCAGAATTGTCGCTGCCTTTGCAAGCCCCACACCAGGAATCTTCATCAACTCCTGAACGCTAATATCCCGCAGCATTTCTAAAGGATCGCGCTGGTGTTGACTTAATTCCTGTAATATGTATTGCCCAAGCCCAACAGCTGACAGTTTACCATGTCCCTGACCCGTGCCTAACAGAATTGCAATTAGTTCAGCTGTAGCGAGATTTTTGGCTCCCTGAGCCATTAATCGTTCGCGGGGTCGCTCACTCAGGGGTATATCTGCAATTCTGAGGCAATAAGTCATAAATGCACTGGGAAAGACTATATTTAGTTTTCCCAAATATCACCAAATTTAAGAATCCCAATTCTTAAATTTTTAACTTTGAATCCCCGGCTGGTGAATATCAGCTGCCTTGAGCATATGATACGCTACGAGTAACTGCGTCAGAGCCAACGGGTAACTCTGAAGCGTTTCCCCAGTTGTACCAATAAGCTTACCAATATCGGGGTTTCCTTCCCGGCTACAGAAAGGCATTAAAGTTGGTACTGTGCTGCATAGAACTCGCTCTACCTGCACAACCTGTTCGCTAGTAGCATGACCGTCAACTTCAAGTACATCAACTGGCTTGCTCATATCCCGGTCTAGTTCCAGACGGATTGGCGATTGAGAATTGTCACTCCCTGGACTCAAAATATTGGTCATGTCTGGATGTGGAATAGTCGGTCTAAGTACTAAACGCACATTCAGATGGGAATTTACTTCTTGTGTATCATCCTGAGGCGGGTAGAAAGTTACTATCATATCTGCCCACTGACGCTGAGGACGGATAAACTCTTCTGAGTCAGATTCCCGTTTTTGCAGTTGTTCGAGAACCTGTTCTCTTGTGTAGCCGCGCTTCATGGTATCGCGCTTGATTTTCCACTCGTATCGCAGTTCTTCCGGCGGTGCGAGATACACTTTCACATCGTAGCAATCACGCGCTACGCGAGTGGAATAACCGAGCAATCCTTCAACAATCACATACTTACTTGGTTTGATATACTCTGGCGGATCGAAGGCTCCTGTGTGGTGATTATAAATTGGTTTAAGTATGGGTTGTCCGTTTTGTAGCAGGGACAGGTGCTGTTCCATGATATCCACGTAGTTGCAGTCTGGGTGCAACGCCGAGATTCCTAATTCAGCACGTTGTTTCCTGTCGTAGCGGTGATAATCATCAGTACAGATGACTGTGACATCCTCTTCACCCAAGACTTGAGCAATTCCCTTCGTCAGTGTTGTTTTACCAGCGGCGCTGTCGCCGACTATGCCAAGAATAATTGGACGATGGGTCATAATTCCTCCAGGTCAAGAGCAAATCCAGAATGGTTTAATTTTAGGGAGGAATGGGGCGCAACTCAATATTGTTAAATGTTGTGTTGATTTTGGGTAAATTTCTGTATCTAGGTATCCAATTTACCAAGTAGTGCAGTGCCATCTGCGGCGACGCATATGGGAAAAATTCAATGGTTTGATGGGCGCGATCGCATCCGACAATTAAACCATCGGCAAATTATTGACATCTTACCCCAAATACCCGTATGACTAATCCATAAATATTGCTAAAAAATATTTATCCCGTTGCGCGAATATCCTAAAGCTTCAACCTTATATAACAGGCTAATTTTCAGCTTTTATATCTGTAAAAAGTTGGGTATTGTTTGGATAAACTGAGTCGCATTAAGTAATTACAGCAGCAGATTGAGGCGTAGCAAGCTATGCGGTCAAAGTTGGGAGGGGGTGAGTGAGCGATCGCATTCCTTCCTTTTCTCAAATGCGATCGCAAGTTTAAGGTTCTCCATCGCCTCCTTTCACTCCAAATCCATTTTGGCAAAGTGGTCTTGCAGCAGCTTGTGCATGAAGCGATAGCGACCTCCAACGCGCTGCAATAGAAGCCTCTCAGTGCAGTAATTAAGCAGCAGGTCATAGCGCAAGGGGGCGTAGCCATTCCAGGCAAGAACAAGACGGAGAGAAAAATACTGAAGCAGTGCCTTCCCACCACCTTCAAAAACTGCAAGTCCAGTAGTGTAAATAATGAGAGTAAGAAATAACTGAATCGAAAAATTTGTCTGCGTAAAGGTACTAATCCTCAATTGAAAAGCAAAACTAATTAGCAAAACTGTAATTAATACAAATAATGTAAAGAAAACTATGTTACCCCAAGAGTTTTTAATGCCTTGGTTAGCCTTTGTCTGAGTCTCAATCTGTACTCTCATATCTTTAATTAGAAAAGAAATGAAGACGTTGACTGATACACCAGTCAATACTACTATTATCCACTCACCTGTTTTACCTAGGAACCAAAGAATTCCGCAAAGTATCCAGGTAGTGATTTTTAGAATTACAACTACAGACCAGTAGTTTCCTTCTAAAAATAAGTGATATTTGCCACTAATTGACAGCTTTTCAGTTGGAATAATATAGTCAATTGTCTTAAAATATCTATATAAAGGAAAGGTAAATATTAAAATAGGCAACCATTCGGAAACCTGGCTAGCAAAAGAACTAGGCGCTATAAATACTGATGTAAAAAACAGTATAAACAATAACCTATAACTATTTATCTGCTGTTTCTCTGGCAACCAAGACGGCTGCATTCTCTCTATCAAAAGTTCCGTCTGCGACTCTTGTTTCAGCGCCTTTGCTGCAAACACCAATGTCCGTTGAACTGCCTTGTGCTGTGGTAGTGGCTTTGTATCGTAAGTTTTGCTGCGGATGCCTTGTTGTTGTTCAACAGGGTCGATAATCAACTCGCGGGAAATTGCAGCTTTCCAATAGGTATTGAGCAAATACTCAATCCTAAGATCGGAGGTGGTGTGCGATCGCCAATCCGAGAGCGAAAACTTTCCCTGCTTCTGCACCCAGCCAAACATGGATAAAAACAGTGGCGTTGTCAGCAACTTCTGCAACGCTTCATCTTGCTGCACCGTCTGCCACACATCCTGCAATCCAACCTGAGCGAAATAGTCCTCAATTTGTTCAACAGTTAATGCTTGTAAATAAATTGCCCCATACAGGTTCAACGACTGACGCACCACTTTCTCAAACTCTTCCCGCCGACAGCAAATAACTACACCACAAGGTCGCTGGACAAGTTCCCCCGTCAACCAAGCATTAAGAGCTACTGCACAGGCTTGTTGATACTGGGGTGCCACCTCATCCAGCCCATCCAACAGCGGCAACAGTTGATTTTTCTCTAGCCACCGCTGTCCCAAATCCTGACGAATTCCATATTTCCCTTTCAACTCGCTCAACAGCCACTCAAAAATTGATTGCTTCGGATTTTTCCAAGACGACAAACTGAGTAACACTGGGATTGGCTCTGCTTTATCTGCCGTTGCTCGTTGCAGCAAATCCTCTGCCAACTCCAGCATCATTGTTGTCTTACCTGCACCTGGCTCACCCAACATCAGCAATTGACGGTTAAGTTCTGGGCAATCGAAGACATCCACAATTCGAGTTCCGGCATCCAAAGGCACCGCTGACTGGGATGGGTGCGCTACCGTTGCCGACCAAGGACGCTGCACGCGATAGTCCTGCCGCTCCATTCCCAGAGCCAACCACACAGCGTTGTGCAACGACTGCGCTAGCCGTTCCTGTACTTCTGTTATGACAGCTTGCAGCAGTTTGGCTTGGGATGCTTCTCGTTTGGCTTTTGGGGTGCTTAATTTTGGTGTTGCCCTTTGACGCGCTGTGTTCGCGCGGGCTACGACTTTTTTGCCAGTGCCTTAGACCACTTTGTAAACGTTGGGAAATGCGTCCGCAAAAAGTTCTCTGTATCCAACTCTGCCTCGTAGGACAGACTGACAAATGGTGGCAACAGCGACAGCGCTCCCTTTAACTTAGCCGCCGCAGATGTTCCCGGCTTGCTCACTTCCGCATAAATTTTCTGTAGCCATTCCAGCACCTCATCAGAATATTGCTGGCTAATTTGCAGTTGCTCTGCCTGTTCTACAATTTCAGCAACAACTACTTCTGGCGCTGGCTCTGAGATAGCAGTTGTCGCTGACTCATCTGCCAAAATCTGCCAATACTCTTCCTCAAACGGCTGCATCTCTACCTTCAAATCAGCAATCTGCTGCTTGATCCGAACCCGTTCTTCTGGAGCGATTGTCGTCAACGTATCTTCTTTTCCTGCTAATTGCTGACGCAAACGAGTCAAATTTCTTTCAACTTGGCGCAGGCGATCGCTCGACATTCTTAGACTCCAGAACTTCAAAAACCACTATATCGGTTTTACTCCATCGCCTCTGTAATGTCTGCAATGGTCTCCACGGAAATCAGGACTCCTCTGTTGCCCGAAGCTTGTCAAATTCTGTTGTAGACGCTTGTAGATGCGATCGCTCCAAAACGGCACAAGAGGCGACCCCCGATCAATGGTTTGCATCACCAAACCCCTGTCAAAATCCACCAACTCACGCAGTTTGCCTCTCCCTTGACAAGAGAGATGGAGTCAAAATTTTAGAGTCTTACGAAAATAGACTTTAAACGCGACTTAAGGCAACTTTTACAGCGATCGCTGTTTCAACATTTGTCTCAACGACATTAATTTGCGAATCGCGACATTTAATTTGCGAACGTACATTTTCTAAAATCTGTCGATTAACACATTATTTGTCGTCTTAACAAATTATTGTCGTCGAATTTATCATGGCTAAAACCTTTACCCTTCAAAGGCTTTAGCCATTTTTAATGTGTTTTTTTCCAAAATTCATTTTAACAATTTATTTGTCGTTATTTAAACAATTAACAATTTAGATGTCGTTTTTTTGAAATTTACCTTTTCCAAATTTTCTACATTCCTTAACAAATAAAGTGTCGCTTTTTGGAAATAAACAAGTATGATATTAATCAATCGATTAATACAAATGTACTAAATAGCGCTGTCTATTTAGGTCTATTCACTTCTTTACCTCTGTAGGGTGAGAATCAGAATGCTGATACCTAGCTCTCGTCGCTCTTAAACTCGGCGATGCTACACCGCTACTAATTCATGCCTTGACATAGAAGCCCGACTATGGAAGAAATGCCACTGATAGATCCTGGTGTTGAATCTTTTCTTTCTGACGAGGACAATGACCGAGAAGAAATCCATCAGAAAGAAGTAACAGAAGAAATTGTGATCGCAACTGAACTGTCAGACGAAGCAAAGTTCAGGATGGAAGTGATTCAAAGCCTGATTGCACCATGCGATCGCAAAACCTATGGGCAAAAATTGAAGGAAGCAGCGGACAAACTGGGGAAAACGGTTCGGACAGTACAGCGACTCGTTAACAAGTATCAGAAAGAAGGTTTATCGGCGATTACTGACACTGAGCGCTCCGATAAAGGCAATTACCGAATTGATCCTGACTGGCAAGATTTCATTATTAAAACCTTTAAGGAGGGGAATAAAGGTAGTAAAAAAATGACTCCGGCTCAGGTGGCAATTAGGGTACAAGCTAGAGCGGAGCAGCTAGGCTGCGAGAAATACCCTAGCCACATGAGTGTGTATAGGGTTCTTAATCCTATAATTGAGCGACAAGAACAGAAACAGAAGATACGAAATATTGGGTGGCGAGGGTCAAGAGTATCCCATAAGACTCGCGATGGGCAAACTCTGGACGTGCGGCATAGCAATCATGTCTGGCAGTGCGATCATACAAAATTAGACATCATGTTGGTGGATCAATATGGTGAACCTTTGGCTCGTCCTTGGCTAAGCAAAATCACTGATAGTTATTCTCGCTGCATCATGGGCATTCATTTAGGCTTCGATGCACCGAGTTCTCAAGTTGTTGCCTTAGCTTTGCGGCATGCAATTTTACCCAAGCACTACAGCTCTGAATTTAACCTTCATTGTGAGTGGGGAACTTATGGCATTCCAGAAAACTTGTTCACTGATGGTGGCAAGGATTTTCGTTCGGAGCATTTGAAGCAAATTGCTTTTGAACTTGGCTTTGAGTGCCATTTGCGCGATCGCCCTTCTGAAGGGGGTATAGAAGAACGGGGATTTGGGACAATTAATACTGATTTTCTATCCGGGTTCTACGGATATTTAGGCTCAAACGTGCAGGAACGCTCAGAGAAAGCTGAGGAAGAAGCTTGCGTAACGCTACGGGAGATACATCTGCTATTAGTGCGCTACATCGTTGATAACTACAATCAGCGCATTGATGCCAGAACAAAAGATCAGACTCGTTTTCAACGGTGGGATGCAGGATTGCCTGCTTTGCCACCTATAATTCAGGAGCGGGAATTAGATATCTGTCTGATGAAAAAAACTCGCCGCAGTATCTACAAAGGTGGGTATTTGAGCTTTGAAAATATCATGTATCGGGGTGATAGTCTGCCAGTTTACGCTGGCGAAACTGTAATCCTCCGATTTGACCCTAGAGATATCACAACCGTTTGGGTATACCGTTCGGAGATGGGGAAAGATGTATTTCTAGCCACTGCCCATGCTCTAGATTTAGAAACGGAGCAACTTTCTTTTGAAGAGAATAAAGCGGCTAGTCGTAAGCTGCGTAAGGCAGGGAAAGATATTAATAATAAATCTATCTTGGCAGAAGTTAGTGGGCGGGATGTTTTCATCAAGCAAAAGAAAAAAAGCCGACAGGAACGCAAAAAATCAGAACAAGCTCAGGTGCATCCTATTTACGAGTCACCTAAAGATATTCAATTAGAAGCGGTGGAATCTTCCGAAACACAGCTTGAAACTCAACCGCAACGTCCTAGAGTCTTTAACCTCGACCAACTTAGTAGTGATTACGATGAATAGTTTTTAAATTTTTGGATATCCCTTGCTCACAAATATCCAAATTTACATTAACGATATTCCTAGTGTTTAAGAGCAAACAAGAAAGATAATACTGATAATGACAGATACTAATTTACAGAAATGGGTGCAAAAGTTATGGGGTGATGACCCAATTACTGAGGAACTGGAACCAGTAATTAAGCGATTAATTACTCCCATTATTGTAGAACTGGAACATATGCAACAGATCCATGAATGGTTGGATATGCAGCGCCTATCGAAACAGCCAGGGAGAATTGTGGCTCCTCCGCGAGCAGGTAAGTCTATTACCTGCGATGTTTACAGGTTGCTAAATAAGCCACAGAAAAAACCAGGTAGGCGAGATATTGTACCCGTTTTGTATTTGCAAGCCCCTGGAGATTGTTCCGTAGGAGAATTATTAGGATTAATTCTTGAACTTCTTAAGTATGGTGCAACTACGGGAAAAGTAACCGAACTTAGAAAAAGGGTACAACGGGTTCTGAAAGAATCTCAGGTGGAGATGATTATTATTGATGAAGCCAATTTCCTTAAGCTGAATACATTCAGTGAAATTGCCCGTATTTACGATTTGTTAAAGATTTCGATTATTCTTGTGGGTACAGATGGACTAGATAATTTAATCAAGCGAAATGAGTATATTCACGATCGCTTTATAGAGTGCTACCGCTTTGATGTCATATCGGAAAAAAAATTCCCCAAGATGGTAGAAATATGGGAACGGGAGGTTGCTGACTTACCACTGCCATCGAATCTCAGCAGGGAAGAAACTTTAAAGCCTTTGTATATAAAAACTGGAGGTAAACTTGGTTTACTGGATAAAGTAATCAGAAAAGCAGCAATTTTATCTTTAAAGAAAGGGTTGAAATCTATTGATAAAGCTACATTGCATGAAGTGCTGGAGCGATTTGAGTAGTGGAAACAGTTGAGGATAAACCTTGGTTTTTCCAAGTAGAACCTTTAGAAGGCGAAAGTATCAGCCATTTTTTAGGGCGCTTTCGTCGGGATAATTATTTGACTCCTGGGGAATTAGGTAAACTGGCAGGAATTGGTTGGGTTGTGGGGCGATGGGAAAAGTTTTACTTGAATCCCTTTCCCACAAGGCAAGAGTTAGAGGCTTTAGCCTCTATAGTGGGCGTTGAGATTGAAAGGCTCTATCAAATGCTGCCCTCGCAGGGTGTAGTAATGCAGCCTAAACCGATTCGGTTATGTGCGGTTTGTTATGCGGAGAATCCCTATCATCGGATTGAGTGGCAGTTTAAGGAGCGATGGAGGTGCGATCGCCATCAGCTACATCTGTTAACAAAATGCACTAACTGTAAGAGACCGTTCCCGATTCCAGCTTTGTGGGTGCAAGGAGAATGCTCACATTGTTTATTACCATTTGCTAGGATGGCGAAACGACAAAAGTCCCGTAGAGCTTAGCTTCGCTTACGTTATGCTCTTTGAATCCTCATCCTGGTGGCTAAAATGCTTGCATCTAGTGTTATTCCAATCCAAATTGCAGCCCTCTCTTTGTCTATCCTTCTCGCCAGCCGCCAGGAGGAAGAAAGTAGCGTGATTACGCCACTTTTAGTTCAAAATGCGGCGAATTTAGGTCTTAGTCTCTATGAGCGATATGGAGGGGACAAAAAATTAAGGTTGCCCCAAGCCCTTGCAGATGGTAAGCGACTCACATTCCAAGATATTGATGAGATACTGGATTTTTTTGAAAATGCCGAAATAGATAAGAAAAAGCCAGGGTGGGGCAATCGAAACAATCCTTCTGCGGACTGGATTCGCTGGCTTCTGATGGGAGGCGATACAAGTTGGCAGTGGGCTAACACCGTTAAAGAGCTAGCAAGGGACATCGATGAAAAGCTCATTAGCGAATGAGTGGGGCGATCGCATTCAACAACTACAGCAGTAGATTGAGACATGGCATGGCAATGCGGTCGAAGTTGGAATAGCTTGAGAGCGAATAAGCGCTCACACTCCTTCATCCTCGTTCTCTAACAATGGGATGAGGTTTGATTTCTATAAACTGTGACACAAACCCGTAGCCTGGGCA
Organism: Trichocoleus sp. FACHB-6; assembly: GCF_014695815.1. Classification (NCBI taxonomy): domain Bacteria; kingdom Bacillati; phylum Cyanobacteriota; class Cyanophyceae; order Leptolyngbyales; family Trichocoleusaceae; genus Trichocoleus; species Trichocoleus sp. FACHB-6. The sequence goes on along the minus strand of NZ_JACJOY010000059.1, from coordinate 9,593 downwards.
GAGCAAAGGGTACAATAACTTTGCTTATGAGTAACACCACCCACGACATCGTTGCCAAACTCTGGAATCTCTGCAACGTCCTCAAGGACGACGGAGTGACCTACCATCAGTACGTCATCGAACTCACGTACCTGCTGTTCCTGAAGATGGCTAAGGAGACCCGCACCGAAAACCAGCTTCCGGAGGGCTACCGCTGGGACGCTCTAGAAGGCAAAGCTGTATCCGACCGCCTGGAGTTCTACAAGTTGCTGTTGATGCACCTTGCTAGCCACGGATCGACGCTCGTTAAAGAAATTTTTGCCAACGCCAGCTCCTCCATTAAAAAGCCCACCACGCTTTCTACGCTGGTTTCCGGGATTGACAAACTCGATTGGTACAGCGCCCGGCAGGAAGGTTTGGGCGACGTGTATGAAGGGCTGCTGGAGAAGAATGCAGGTGAAAAGAAGGCTGGTGCAGGTCAGTACTTTACACCCCGTTCGCTGATCGACAGCATGGTGCACGTTATGCGCCCTACTGTGGAGGACATCATTCAAGACCCTGCCGCAGGTACAGGCGGTTTTTTGATTGCCGCCAATCGTTACTTGCGAGAGAACAGCGACCTGGATAGCTGGACAAAAAAACAGCAACGCAAGTACCGTCGCAACACCTTCTACGGAATGGAGCATGTGCAGGACACGCACCGTCTGGCGTTAATGAATCTGATGCTGCATGGGCTGGAGTTTGACCCGCAAGGGGCGGGCATCCGCTACGGTGATACGCTCTCACCGGAGGGAGAAGCCTTACCAAAAGCAACACTGATCCTCACCAATCCTCCCTTCGGCTCTAAAAAAGGTGGTGGACTCCCCACGCGCAAGGACTTTGCTTTTCCTACCAGCAATAAACAATTTTGCTTCCTGCAACATATCTATCTTGGTCTCGAACCTGGCGGTCGTGCTGCCGCAGTATTCCCGGACAATGTGCTGTTTGAGGGCAACGTGGGCAAGCAGATCCGCGCTGACCTTATGGATAAGTGCAACCTACATACCATCCTACGCCTACCCACTGGAATCTTCTATGCACAGGGTGTCAAGACTAACGTGCTATTTTTCACTCGTGGCAAGAAGGAAAAGGACAACACTAAAGAAGTCTGGGTGTACGACCTGCGGGCTAATATGTCGCAGTTTGGTAAGCGCACTCAACTCACACGCACACACTTTGCTGCGTTTGAAGCTGCCTTTGGCGATGACCCACTCAGCAGCCCTGCCAGTCTCGCGCAACGCACCGATACAGGAGAACAAGGACGCTTCAGACAATTCACTCGTGACTGGATTGCGGAGCGTGGAGATAACCTCGACATCGCCTGGCTCAAGGATGAAAGTAATAGCGTAACCCATGAACTACCCGAACCGGCCACACTTGCACAAGAAGCGATGAGTGAACTGGAAGCGGCACTGGAAGAACTTCGTGGGATTCTAGACGAGTTGGGTGAAGAGGTGGATGTGTGAGTACTTTACCAGTGGGATGGGTAAAAACCAGTCTAGACCGAATTGTTGATCGAATTGTTGGTGGAGGCACTCCATCCAAGTCGAATGCCTCTTTTTTCAAGGGAGCCATTCCTTTTATGACTGTGAAGGATATGACTCAACGTTTTCCCGTTGATACTCAGGAGCATATATCTGAAAAGGCAATCGAACAAAGCGCAACAACACTTGTGCCTAGAGACACGTTAATTGTGGCAACTCGTATGTCGCTGGGCAAAATTGTCAGACCTAAGTTTGAGACGGCGATCAATCAAGATTTGAAAGCTTTATTCCTAAATGAAAACGTTGACAAGACTTTCGTTGAATACTGGTGGCGACATAAGGCGGACTACATTCAAAGTCTTGGCACAGGAACAACTGTCCAAGGAATTCGCCTTGAGGCTATTCGTTCTCTATCTATCCATGTTCCCCCCCTCAACGAACAAAAGCGTATTGCCGACAAGTTGAATGCCTTGTTCGCACGAGTAGATGCGTGTTCTGTTCGACTAGATCGGGTAACGTTTCTAATCAGACGCTTCCGCCAAGCCATCCTTGCCGCAGCAACGTCCGGGCAGCTTACGGAAGAGTGGCGGGCAAAAAATAGAACAACCGACTCTAGTGATCAGACGAAGGTTGGATTGACTGGATTCGACTTTGCAGATGCGAACTGCTTCGGTGATTACAGGTTTCCGGCAAGTTGGAGGACTGCTCGATTAGAAGATATTGCAGAGATTGTTGGTGGGATTACGAAAGACTCTAAGAAGCAAGACCCAGCAGATGAGGAGCTGCCATATCTAAGAGTTGCTAATGTGCAACGAGGCTTTCTTGATTTGAGCGAGATAAAGACCATACGAGTACCTCGGCGGCGTGTCGAAGAACTTTTACTTGAGAGGGGAGATATTCTCTTTAATGAAGGCGGTGATATTGATAAGCTCGGCAGAGGATGGGTCTGGTTCGGTGAAATTGATCGCTGTACATTTCAAAATCATGTCTTCAGAGCTCGACTTCACAAAAAATCTTTTGAACCAAAGTTTTTTTCTTGGTACGGAAATTCGCGAGGGTTCGATTACTTTCTCTCGGTTGGTAAGCAAACGACTAATCTCGCTTCAATAAATAAGACCCTTCTATCTGCGCTACCAATAGTAATTCCTCCACCGGAAGAACAACGAGAGATCGTTCGTCGCTGCGAAGTCTTGTTTGCTTATGCTGATCGATTGGAAGCCCGCTACCAGGCTGCTTGCGTCCATGTCAAGAACCTGACGCTTGCGCTACTGGCTGAGGCATTTCGCGGTGAACTGGTGTCCCAAGACCCCAACGATGAACCAGCAGCGGTGTTGCTTGAGAGAATCCGTGCTGAGAAAGCCCGTATGGAAACTGTGCGTAAGGCCACACGCATTGTCCGCCGCTCGACCAAAGAGTCCCCACAAGATACCATGAAACAACCCTCAGACTATTTGAAGGCTCTCCGTTCCGCATTCGTGGAAATGGGACGCAGAGCCGACGCTCGCCAGCTTTTTGATCAAGCCGGATTTAGCTCAGAGGAGGTAGTGCAGTTTTATGAAGCATTGCGTGCTACTCCCGAAGTGCGGGTTGCTTTTGAAGAGGCAATGGAAGAACGCCCACAGCAAGAGAGTTCAATAGTTGATGGCACAGACAAGAGCACCATGGCGAACGGACGTTTCCGCTTAGTCGAGCTTTGGTTGGAGGATTTCAAGAACCTGACTGACTACACAGTCCGTTTTGACCCCTCCCATGGCATTGATATTGTGCTTGGCTGGAACGGCACCGGAAAATCGAACCTTTTTGAAGCCTTGGTCATTATTTTTCGTGATTTGCACAAATGGTGGGAGAAGAATCAGTGGCCTGAGAACCCAATGAAGGGCTATCGACTGCGTTACCAAATTGACGAGAAAACAGTAGAGGTCTGTTGGCATCCGGGAGAAATGAAACGCCCCAAGTTGAAGATGGGAATACTTCAAGAAAGCACGAAGGAGTCGGACAAACTTCAAGGCATCACTCGCGAAAAGCTTCTATTACCGCGATTTGTCTTTGGCTATTATTCAGGTCCTACAAATCGTCTGGTTGAGCATTTTTGGCCAATGAAAAAGGATCACTACGACCGCTTACGGAAAGCAGAATCCGATGATTTGGAAACCCTTGCAGGCCTTCTGCGACAGCGGCGGTTCTTTTGTGCTGAAAACCATCACGCAAAATACGTATTACTTGCCTTTTTCCACAAGGATGATGCTGACATTCGTCATTTTCTTGAAGATAGGCTACGCATTGTTGGTTTCGAGTCAGCATTGTTCATTATCGCAGGCCAGCTTGGGCAAGACCAGGTCAAACGGCTGAGAATTTTTGGGGTGCAACTGGCATTATGCGTCGAGTTATGGAGCGACTCCGACGATACGCCATCGCGCCTATGGTAGTTGAGCAGACCATCAGCGATGGTTACCGCTCAAGACGTGAAGATCACTACTACTTCTTTCTGCCTGATCTAAAGAGCTTACACGCCTTTGCTGCTGAATATCACGATGCACGGACATTCTTCGTTGCTTTGGAGAGTACCGACTTCTCGGAGCTGATCTACGACTTAAAGATCCAGGTTCGTGTAAAAGCAACTAACACGGAGCAAGTAGCGATCACGTTTCACGAGTTAAGCGAGGGCGAACAGCAACTGCTTATGGTGCTGGGCTTAATGCGCTTCACCAAGTCTCACCAGTCCTTGGTGCTGCTTGACGAGCCGGATACGCATCTTAACCCACATTGGAGTGTGGACTACCTAAAGCTGCTGACTCGTGTGATGAGCGAGGACTCCAGTGAGTCGGAAGAACAACAGACCAGCCAAATTCTCATGTCAACCCATGACCCCTTGGTCATTGCAAGTCTCTTCAAAGAGCAGATTCACCTCCTCAAACGGGATTGGCAGACAGGTGTTTCTAAATGGACTCAGCCAACCGTCAACCCGCGTGGGCTTGGATTTACTGGCATCCTCACCAGCGAGATGTTTGGGATGCGGAGCGACCTTGATGAAGAAACGCTTGCGGATCTAGATAACAAGGTTCGCCTCGTAGCTAAGGCGGGTTCCTTAACCCCGGACGAAATAACAGATCTTGAGGAAATTAACAAACGTTTGGAGGATGCAGGCTTCCAGAAGGCTTTCAGTGATCCCTACTACGCGGCTTTTGTCCGTGCATGGGGACGACGACACAGTGAGTTAATGGCTGGCGTTCAATTCCTCAGCCCGGAGAAACAGAAGGAGATTGATCGGATCGCACGGGAAGTTCTTGAGGAATCTCTTGCGGAACTGCAAGCAGAGGTAGTGGACTAATGCGCTGGGTCGATATCCACAGGTTGGACTTTCCACCAGAGTGGCATGAGCGTGCCAATAAAGCCCTTTTTGAACTGCGGCAGGAAATAGAGCAGGCTGAACTAGCTGCTCAGTCCTCCGGAGGAAATGTTAAGGCTGCGCGAAAGAAAGCGATTACAGAGGGATTGAAAAAAAAGGCACGTCAAGATATTTGGCGTGATCTATCCTCTTATCTAGCTCGGCTGCGAAAAGGAAAATGCTGGTATTCAGAGAGCAAAAACTCAGGTTCTGATATGGATGTAGATCATTTTCGTCCAAAGAACGCAGTGAAAGAAGAACCCAACCATGAGGGTTACTGGTGGCTGGCATTCAATTGGGAAAATTATCGTTATTCATGTCAGTGGTGTAACCAGCGTCGTGTCGATGTCATAAATGAAACCGACGGGGGGAAATGGGACTATTTCCCCGTCGCGCTTGGTAGCTTCAGAGCTCGACAAGAAGGAGACAATTGCGATGATGAAGAGGTTAATCTTCTAGATCCAATTAACCCACATGACTGCAAGCTTCTCACATTTCGACCTGATGGACAGCCTATTCCTACAAAACCGTCAGGCACACGAGAATTTGAGAGAGCCAAAACCTCTATTTGGTTGTACCACCTCGACCGTAAAGAATTTGTTGATGATCGAAGAATTGTGGCTGGAAGGGTTCAACGGCTCGTCCAATATATGGAAACGCTCCATCCACAAATCGTGAATCCGAAAATGAGGAAGCTTTACAATGACCAGGTAATGGAACTTCTTCGACTTATTGATCGTGATTCTGAATACTCGGCAGCAGCAGTAGCCTACGCGAAGGCTGAGATCTACAAGATGGAGCGCGGTCACCAGGTGAAGCGACAGTGGCTCGAAGACATCCTAATTAATCCGTGAGTATTAAAGGGATTAAACTCTATGAGAATCTGGAAAGAGCTTATCGCAGTAAACTAACCTGAGCGCTTCTGCCGTCTCCGCTTCAAATCCTCAGCCAGTCGAATATCCACCAGTTCTTCCTCCTCCCACGCTTCACCATTTGGTTTAACTAATCGTTCTGCAAGTTTTTGGAGTTCTGCATCTGAAGCGCGATCTCCTCCTAGTAATTCCTTAATCCGTTCCACAGGCATTTCAGCATCAGCCGCTAGTTTTCCAAGCGCCCAGTCGCGGTTACTCAGCGTTTCGTCAATCAGAGATGCGATCGTGGGTACTGCTAGCGGCGCAGTTGATGCAGCCACTACTCCCGAAGACTCAGACTGTGACGAGTCTTCCTGATGTTGCTGTTTTTCGATCCAATTAGCGATCGCTTCCTCTAAACCGACATTAATATCCTGACCCAAACTTTTACAAATTCCCTTGAATTTCAAGGAAAGCGTCTTAGGGACAAAACCCCGCAATTCCTGATAATTCGTAGATTTCCTTTTATCGACCACAAATAAGCTATACACGGGAGTTTCAGGCTTCATTCTCGCACAAACTCGTAAAAGCTCTAGTTTCGCTATTATTGCTATTATTGCTATTATTGCGTATATCGCGTATTTTTGATTGTATTCACTCAACCGCCAGCAATCGTGATTCCGGACTTGCCTTTAATCGGTTTGGATGCACCGCCTCCATCAGTCCGCCTCCCGCCCAACTTCCCAGATAGCGCCCCAATACCGCGTTTTCTGTATGGCGATCGCCTCCAGTGGAAGCCGCTATCTGATACAGACGAAACTGACAGGGGCATCGTCATTGGGCGGTTCTACACCTTTGCCTCTCATTGCTACCAGTGGGCATGGAAATATCTGATTCTCATAGATCCCGAATCTCCCAGCGCTCAGTTCTGTGTCGCTGATACCTGCTGGGAAGAACACCTCGAACCTCTGCCGTTGGAGACAAACCCATGACCTCTCCTCGTCCCCTCGGACAACGAGAACTAGAGTTAATTCGTCTCTACGCCAACTGCCAGTTAGGGATGTCTCCCCGTGCCTTTGAAGCCAAGTGGAACGTAACGCGATCGGAAATGGCAGCTATCTGTCAATGCTCCATCGCCACAGTCCAACGCTGGTTTGAGCGAGGAACCAACTTTTCGCTACCCACTCGATACCACTTGCGCTACCTAGCACTCGCAGATTTATTCATTGAGCATTTTGAAGAAATTCCCGACAGGCTGAAAGCCGTTTTATGCCCTCCGTTCAATAGTCAAGAGTGATTTAAACAAACTTAACAAAAACCTATCAGATTGAGAGGAATCCGATTGATGCCTCACTGGGTCACAGAAGAACGTTTTAGGGTGGTTAGAAGTACTCCGTTGCTGCTGCCGACCTTTAGCACGAACAAGGGCATGACTTCCATTTCCACCTTCGATATCACCAAAGAACCCCTGCTCGACCTGCTACAGGACATTAAACAGGGCAAAATACAGCTCGTGGACTTTCAGCGTTCCTGGTGCTGGGACGAAGAGCGCATCGAACGAGTTATCGCCAGTGTCTCTTTAGGCTTCCCTGTCGGTGCTGTGATGCTACTCCAGCAAGGCAACTCAGACGTAAAGTTTAAACCCCGCCTCGTTGAGGGCGTGGCCCTCGACCAGCCGCCGACGCCTACCGCCTTGATTCTCGACGGACAGCAACGCCTTACCAGCCTGTTCATGTCTCTGCTATCCAACCAACCCGTTTGGATTGACCAGGGCAAACGCTATCCCCCTTTACAGCGCTGGTACTACATCGACATCCTCAAAGCCCTAGATTACCCCCATACTGACCGTCGCGATGCCATCTTTGGCTTAACCGCTAACAGAATGCTGCATCGGCTAGGAGAAGCGGCGCTTAATTGTTCTACTCCAGAAAAAGAATTTGAATCGGGCTTATTTCCCGTCTCCCAGGTATTTAACTTTTCTCAGTGGCGCTCTCAATACTGCCAATACTGGAATTACGACCGACAGAAGTTAGCTCTCATTGAACAGTTTGAAGCGACGGTCATCAAAAAATTCGAGCATTATCAGATGGGGTTGTTTGTCTTGAAAAGTGAACTGCCCAAAGAAGCTGTCTGTTACATTTTTGAGGAAAACAACAAGCGGCAGAGTGAACTTACCCACTTTGACTTATTAACCTCTGCCTTTGCTGCTAGTGAGTTTGACTTGCGGCAAGATTGGACGCAACGAGAACAGCGTTTGGCGACGCATCGGGTGTTGCGGCTGCTCAAGGCGACGGATTTCCTACAAGCGATCGCTTTGATGGTCAATTACCAACGGCGAACTGAAGCTCTCAACCAAGGTAGCGATACCGACCGGCTGCCAGCAGTGGTGTGCAATTACCAGGATGTGTTGCGTCTGGATTTATCCCAGTATCAGCGCTGGGTGGAACCGATTACTCAGGGCTTTGAGGCAGTTGCTCGCTTTCTACATACCCAGGCAATATTTGATGCCGATGACTTGCCCTACCCGATGCAATTAGTGGTAATGGTGCCACTGTTTGTCATCTTGGGCGAAACCCTAAAGCTGGACTGGGTACGGCAACGCATCGAACAGTGGTTTTACTGCGGGGCAGCATCGGGGATTTATTCGCGTTCGCGGCAATCAACGGCTGCTAAGGATTTAATTGAAATTCCCCAATGGCTCAATGGTGGGGAAGTGCCTGCCACAATTCAGGAAGCTGAGCTGTTTGCGGCACGGTTGCAAAATTTGGTTAGTTCTCAAGGGGCGGCTTATAGAGCAATTACTGCCTTGCTTCGACGCGATGGAGCGTTGGATTTTTTGAGTGGCGAACCGATTACGGCAGTGCGTTACTTCCAACAACGGATTGAGAACCATCACATCTTTTCTATGGAGTGGTGCAAGCAGCAGAAGATTCCCCGTTGGCGCTACAACAGCATTGTTAACAAGACTCCCCTAACGGCGAAGACGAATAAGTTCTTAGGGGGGAAAGCACCATCAGCGTATCTGGCGAAATTAGAAGAACAGGGGATGTCGCGGCAACGGATTGATGAAATTTTGCGATCGCACCTGATTGAGCCAACAACATTGCACAACGATGATTTTGATGCATTTTTTGAGGCAAGAACGCAGGCACTGTTATCGAAAATGGGTAGGGCGATGGGTAAGGGTTTGGTTGGGGAGTCTTTGCTGGAAAATGGCAATGGTAATGGGTTTCATCCAAAGATATTTACTGATTATCAAGCTGGGAGGTGACAGCCGCGATCGCCTCTTGTAATTAGAACAACTGTTTTTATTCGGACTAATGTAGTACACCTGTTTCCATTGAGTTTCTCAATTAAACCCTCTTAGTTTTCTCAAGTCATGAGCATTATTACAGTTCAATGTCAGCTCAAAGCGACTGAAGACTCCCTGCGCCATCTCTGGAGCCTAATGGCAGAGAAAAACACCCTTCTGGTCAATGAACTCCTGAAGCAGATTAATACTCACCCTGATTTAGATAACTGGTTGCAAGAAGGAAACATTACAGTCGGCGTTATCGAAGGACTCTGCAAAAATCTCAGAGCTGAATCTCGCTTCCAGGATATGCCAGGTCGTTTCGCCAACGCTGCTGAGAACTTAGTCAAATACATTTACAAATCCTGGTTCGCTCTACAAGAAAAAAGGAGGTTTCGTCTCCAGAGAAAACAACGCTGGCTCGATATGCTTAGAAGCGATTTGGAACTACAGGGTAAGAGCATCTTAATCAGGCTTGACACAAGGAATCAGAAGAATCTAAGGTAGGGTCAAGAAAACAAGAACTGAGAACTTGAATCATATAATCATCATCCATAGCGGCT
>NZ_JACJOY010000058.1:0-7396 GCF_014695815.1 Trichocoleus sp. FACHB-6 | reverse complement strand
GGACAAATAAGGGAATAAAAAAAAGCGGCGTTGCTGAATGCAGGTATAAAGCTATCGCTGGAACATCGAAGGCTCGTTTTAAATTTTTGGAAATTATACCCAAATTCAGCAACGCTTGGCGTTGTGCGGTCAGAGCCTTGAGAAAACCAATGATTGATGGTAGTCAGTGAGCATTCGCAAATAAAAGCTACATCCTCCCGTGACACGTCCCAGTGTTTGAGAAACTCATTGAGTTCCATTGGCAGTTCTATGGAATGAAGATACGTATTCAACGCATCCCAGTGTCTTTGAGCAGGTGTCTTTTGGGCAATCTTTATAGCTATCCGGGTTGCCAATGTGCAAGTGCTTGAAGCTATCTTACCCGCAAGTGCTGTCCCCTGACTCTCACAAATTTAATGGCGATAAAGACGGAATTAGTTTTTTTGCGTAGTAATTCTAGCACTTAAAAACGACATCAAGCTCTGCCACAAGCGGGGCATTTCTTTTCAGAAATGTTGGCGTTATTAGGGCTTTTCCCATAGACATTCTCAATAGCACTCATTGCCGAGAAAAATTAAACGGGATAATATGTCTGATCTTCCCAGCTGTACTCCCAAGCCCAACCCTCTGGATCTAAATGTTGACCCCACGCTTTAAAATCATCTCTATCCCGGCGACGGGTAATTGTGCTGGGATGTATCCCTAGCCTTTCTGCTAGACGACTCTGGATGAGCGGTTCCGGTTGTATGGACTGGCGCTTTTTAGGTGAACTACTTTTTTTGGCAGCGTTACGGGGAGGCTGGCTGCGTAGTTTTTCCCCTTCAGTTTGGGGTAACGATTCTACTGCCGCCTCTAGCTTTTCAATCCTTTGACTAAGTTTTGATATCTCGTTGCTATCAAAATTGATATCACTTAACCCTGCCTCTAGCTTTTTAATCTTTTGAATAAGCTTGGCTATCGTGGTGTTATCAGATGTATCTTCCCACAGCCGAAGATGAAAGAGCTGGTCACGGTATCTCACTTCCAAACCCTATCTCCGACAGTTAACGTGTTGGCGGAAGGGAATCCAGCGCTGGTTTATTTATCCGGGTTGGGTAGCGGTTCCCGGCGCACGATGCGGCAGGCACTGAACGCGATTGCTGAGATGTTAACGCTGGGGAGCTGCGATTCCACTACCCTTCCCTGGTGGCTTCTCAGGTATCAGCACACCTCGGCGCTGAGGTCAGAACTGATGGAGCGATACTCCCCGGCGACGGCGAATAAAATGCTGTCGGCGCTGCGGGGAGTGTTAAGAGAATGCCGACGCTTAGGGTTGATATCAGCCGATGATTACATGAATGCTTGCGACCTGAAGCAGATTGCTTCTGAGCGCTTACCTACCGGGAGAGCGTTATCGGGAGGCCAGATAGCTGCCTTGATGGATGTGTGCTGCCGGGATGCTTCACCTGCTGGATTTAGAGATGGGGCGATGTTGGCGTTTTTGATGGGGGGATTGAGAAGGTCGGAAGTAGTAAAGCTGGATGTCTCGGATTTCAATCTGGAAACCGGCGAGATTAAGGTACTAGGTGGTAAAGGGAGAAAAGATAGGCTGTGCTATACGCCCGGTGGCGGTGCAGAAGCAATTGCTGATTGGCTACAGTTGAGGGGCGATATCACTGGAGCATTGCTCAATCCAGTGAATAAGGGTAGAGCGATTTTGGTGGGGCAGCGCTTGTCGTCCCAGGCGGTACTGAATGCTCTGGAAAAACGTAGCGAACAGGCAGGAGTAAAAGATTTATCACCCCACGATTTTCGGAGAACGTTTATTAGTAATCTGCTGGATGCGGGGGCGGATATTTCTACCGTTCAAAGATTGGCGGGTCACAGTTCACCCTTAACAACTGCTCGTTACGACCGTCGCGGTGAAGAAACCAAGCGTAGGGCTGTATCGTTGCTGCATCTGCCTTATGGAAGGACGGTGGTGCAAGGTGCGGTTAACGAAGCTATTCGGAAGGGAATCGAAGCTGGCTATGCTTAAAGGCTAGAAAGATTATCGCAATTGATATCAATTTTGCTATCAGTGATATCAGTAAGAGAGGTAGATATTGATATCAATATCTAAGGAAAGCTTGAATAAGGGTCCTGGACTAGCCGCACGTTTCCTTAAACCAACCGCTCATATTGAAGACCCGATAGCTAGGGTCAGCGAGATTAACAGGCTTATAATAGCCCATTACCAGGGTATTGTGTTCCGAAACCCTTCTCAAGAAGTATTCTTCAAAGGTTGGTTAAACCGGGCCGGAAAACAGCGGGAATTAATCGAAAAATACTAAAATAAAAAGACCCCTGAACGCAGTGTTTAGGGGTCTTTTCTATTGCTAGCTTTCAAACTATTACCGCTTATCTCATAACGTAAACTATTAGGGCGATTACAGTAAGTACACACTAGAAATGGAGAGAATCACACCGAGGTTTGAGCTAAATGATGCGTCAGTATGGAGAGATAAACGCTACCTTTCATCATCATTAAGAGCCTCATTTCAGTGAAATTGAATCAAAAATAACTAAAATCTAGGTTCAGCGTTTAGAGGTTCGCTCATAGACAACCTGGTCGCCATTGTTGGTCACTCGTAAGTATTTGCCTACAACGTATTTCATCTCACTTCCATCCTCATCGTATGTCGTCCCCTCATAAGATCCACTGTGCTCGTTGAATATGATGTTACGAACAGTAGTGGTAGCCCCATTAGAAAGGACTGTCGATTCAAGATAAAACGTCTCTCCATTACAACTGTAGATCTCAACCTGATAGTTGGTAGTTAGGAATTGGTCTTGCGCGGTACATGACTCTTGCGCGATAAGCAATTCTTCAGACGAGGCAAAACTAGAATCTTCGGAAAGATTCGAGAAAGGCGTAACAGCTAACAAGGGCAATCCTGGCATCAATAACCCCAAAGTCATGCCAACTGTAGAGGAAAACTTGCAGCTTTTAACCCAAAATTTAGAGGTCATTCTGTCTTTTTTTGGTTGAATTATATTTTTCAACTGTAATTTTATTTTTTAGCAACGTCAAGAGTGATTTCTCTATTACATCTATTACATTTTTAAGTTTTTGATAACAATCCCCCAGGCTCTTCACTGTTCAAAAGTTTAATTCTGGAATGATAGCTCTATCTCATTTCATCTAGTGAGCTACTGCGGATAGCATAAGAAGGACACTAAAATCCGCAGAACAAATCAGGGATAAGTTTATTAACTTCCTCCATCTTTGTATCGAGACTAATGGCGATATATTGTCTTTCTCAGAAAGTATTCTTCCAGGGTTGATTAAACCGGGACGCAAAACAACAGGAATTAATCGAAAAATACTAAAAAAAGACCCTCAGACGCAATGTTTAGGAATCTTTTTTATTGCTAGCTTTCAAACTATCACCGCTTATCTCATAACGTAAACTATTAGGGCGATTACAGTCAGTACACACTAGAAATGGAGGGAATCACACCGAGGTTTGAACTAAACGATGCGTCAGTATGGATAGATAAAGGCTACTCTTCATCATCATTAAGAGCGCCATTTCAGTAAAATGTGAATCAAAAACAATTAAACCCTAGGTTTAGGGTTTAGAGGCTTCCTCATACCAAACCTGCTTGCCATTTTTGAACAGAGTGAGTTGATCGCCGCCCACCTTGTAAGCGATCTCATTTCCTTCGTCATCAGAGGTAATAGCTAAATAAGTTCTATCGGCTTCAATTGTGACCTTAGTGCTCTTAATTTCAGACTGATCAGAAATCTTTGTCGCCACAAAAAAATAATTATCTACATTCTCACAAGTGAAGATACTAATAAAATAGGTTTCAGTTATGAAGTAGTCTGCCAGTCCAGCCCCTGAGCATTCGCTGGGTGGCGTAGGCTGAGGAGGAAGCTCCCAGGCAAGAGCTGAGAAAGGCGTAACAGCTAACAGAGACAATCCTGGCATCAATAACCCCAAAGTCATGCCAACTACAGAGGAAAACTTGTAGCTCTTAACCCAAAATTTAGAGGTCATTTTGTCTTTTCTTTGTATTGGATTGTATCTTTTAACTATATGTTTATTTTTTTAGCAATGTCAAGAGTAGTTTCTCTAGATATTTATAGGTTTTTGATAACATTCCTCCAGGCTCCTCACCGTTTAAAAGTCTAATCCTAGAATGATAGCTCTATCTCATTTCATCTTGTGAGTCGTTTTGGATAGGGTAATAAATATACTAAAATTTGCAAAATCAATCAGCCATAGCTTTATTAACTTCCTCCATTTTTGTGTCTCTGAATTTATAGTTTTAATGCTGAGGAATCGTCTAAACTAATGGCAATATATTGTGAAGTAGCCGCTAGGGAAGCAGGGACTAAAGTATCGCGAAATATAGCTATGCGCTCGCCGGGTTAAAATGCGTTGTAAGCGCGGTTTAACCGTAACCAATGGAAGGTATTGTGGCGGTTAATTGGCGGTATAGCAATGGGTTCAAGCCGAAAGGCGATTTCCAAAAATATCGCTTCAGCCATTCTCAGGCTTCAAGCACCGATAATTATCTGCCACTTGGGCGTTCGCTAGCAGCACGGCCCCCACATCGGCTTCCGTCAGATGCAATGTCGCTGGGAGAGTTGCACTGTCCACTCCCTCCTCCACCTGATGAACCGTTACCTCCACCAGGGTGGTCACACCTGGAGATGTGGGGCCAGGCAGGGAGGAAGGGGCTGAAGCCGAAGGCACAGCAGTGGTTGTAGGAGCTGCCGGCACAAAAGCGCACAAACTTTCCAAATCAATTAGCCGCCCGGATGAAACACACCATGTCCGGGCTAACATTTGGAGCAAAGGTAGGGTCGGTAACCATCAGGGATAAGAAGAAGGGAAACAGGCGCATATATTTTATGTGATAAGAATTTTACCTAGTGTTCCCTTTGGCCACCCCGAAATAGCAGAGGCCAGTTTGTGACGAGTGCCGATCTGTGAGGAGATATGCCGCGCCTAGTGTTGAGTGGCTTGGGGGGTAAACTTGCGGGAATCTGCGCGAGCGTGGGTAGTTCAAGTCTCGCTTCCAGTTACTACCTGGAGGTTGAGGAGTAACGGAACAGAAAGCCACGTTAAGACCTTAAGGCTCAAACGCTCTAGCAGCAGGTATTCTATCAAAAAGCACTTTTCGGTCTTAATGAAACGTACCAATTAACCTTCAGAATCCATGAGATAGTCGATGGCGATCGCGTACATCAATATAAAAAGATTGAAACTGAAATTTAGTTTTCCGCTAATAGAATGATCGTATCTTGCGGGGCAAACGTAATTAGTCGATCTTTTTTGGGATTAATTGTCACCCCATAAGCTCTTCCTGAATTATTAGCATCAGCTTTGCAACGATAGCCAATTGCCGATTCACCGCGTTGCTTGGCGGCTTCAACAACTGTGTAAAAATTAACGGGATGAGCGAGCGCAACATACTCGCTGACAGGCTTGATATAAATTTCTGAGCCTTCGGGATCAAAGAGATCGGAAAACACAGCATTGAGGCTTTTCTGTTCGGAAACTTGAGCCAGCAGCCGACTAACAATTTGCTCACTGATGACAAAATCATCTGGGCGAGCCACTTGCGCTAACGCTTGATTTCGCACATCTAAAATTTCCGTAACCACTTGAAAATTGTACTTGTGGCGATCGGAAATATCCCGGAGATAAAGCAGTGTAATCAAAGTTTGAGCATCAGCTTGTTCTGGTTCTAAGTCAGGATTGCAGAGTACGAGAACACGATCATATTTAGCTAAGTCAATGCTTTCTAATACCCGACGCTCGGTAGGATTTCCCTGAGAATACCGCAGAGTTTGTTGTTGTAAGTTGAGCGATTCCGGTGATAGATCGACTTCTACATCGGGAAATTCTGCAACGACAGTAACGCTGGAGCCTAGAGCAACGTAGTAATCAAGTAGTTGAATAATGCTATAAACGCGGTTATTCCAGGCCAAAATTAAGGTATTTTCTGGGACTCTGATCGCATTTGTCTGTTTAACTTGAATTGCCTGACGATCGATGGGAATGTCAGACAGTGGCGACAAATGAATGGTACTGTCATCTTCGCTAATCAAAACAAGTTGTTCGTTGGGTTGTAACGGCGTGTCGATCGGTGGATTAAGTTGGATAGTCCCATTAGAGTATTTAATTCCCAGTACTGCCGACTCGTTGTAGGCGACAAGGGCATCGCCGTAGGTCTTTCCTTGCAAATTGGGTTCAGCTTTGATATAGATTTCATTGCCACTAAAATCAAGAAGCTCCATGTAAACCGTTGATAAGCCTGATTGCCTACAGGTTTGCACAATGATCCGCGAAATGAGATCGTTAGTTAGTAAAACCTCTATGTCATTGCGTCCGATTAAGCTAACAATGTCGGAACTCTGGGGATCTTGAACTTGAGCAACAATGTGATAGGGCTGGGACACGCTGCGAGGAATACTGGTAATTGCCAGCAGAGTTTTTACGAGTTGAATATCAGCATGAGCATTGGATGAGCTTAGAATCACGATTGAGCGTGCCGTTTGAACATTCACCATCCCTAAGTCAGTAATATTGCTGGGACTGCCCGTGCGACATACTAAGCGAATTTTGGGACGTTTACCGAGAATACTAGATAGCGTATCTTCCATCTGCACTTTGTCCTCTTCGCTGAGGATGACGATGCAAGTACCGGGTCGATTGGCATTAGCAAGGGTAAGTTGTGAGATGAGGGTAAATACTTGCAGCGACCAGCCCAAAATTACAATGTGATCGGTTTCAACGACACGGGAGCGTCCTTTCCGTAAGTCTTCTAGCTTCGTATCGATGCCACTGCTGAGAACACCGATCAAGGTACTGATAAGGAAGATCCCGCCAAAGGTGACAAACAGCATGGCAAATCGAAATAGCCAGCCTGTATCGCCGCCCATTGTACCTGCGTCTAGAGTCCGCATGAGAACGCTCCAAACCGCTTCTAGAGGATTGAGGCGTGAGCTTCCTTCCGGCGCAACTCCGGTGATGCTGACCAAAAATCCCATTAAAAAGATAAAGGCTAGAGAGGTCAAGGCTAATCCACCAATCAGGGCAACAGTGCCTCTAGCCATGAAAATATCGAACCCGTAGCGGACACGCTCTGAAAGCGTAATTTTACTCATCTTGATGGAAGTTTCCTTGCTGCTATGGCAAATAGTTTTAGGTGAGGGAGCGGAACTCCTGCTTTTAGATGAATTTGGGGTTCCCTAGCACCTTTCGGTAATCTATATAAGTATTCTCAGATTTACTGGCACTACAACTATTTTTTGAAAGTTTGTTATACCAATTCTCTATGAAGTTGCACTTAATAAAGCCGAAACAATGTAATCCCAACCACAGATAGAAGCAACCGCTTCCGATGAGAGAGAATCAAGCACCAGCTTTAACTTGTG
>NZ_JACJOY010000057.1:0-112694 GCF_014695815.1 Trichocoleus sp. FACHB-6 | reverse complement strand
AGACGCTATGGATGATGATTATATGATTCAAGTTCTCAGTTCTTGTTTTCTTGACCCTACCTTAGATTCTTCTGATTCCTTGTGTCAAGCCTGATTAAGATGCTCTTACCCTGGTTAATACTAATTCACCTTTGTGATGCCAACGCATAACATACCCCTAACCCGCTTAATAAGGGGGAATAAACTGTTTTTTTAAGGCATAAAGCGAAATTATATCAACCGTAACACTCTGCCTTGACTTTAATATTAGATAACACCTTTATTTAAGATTTATTAGCACATAAATTAGCCTTGCTATAGTAAATTGACGCGACTTATAGGGAAATCGTTGTAAAAAAAGGGGAAATGGAAATTAATGCGCCTTATGCCAGGCTAGAAATGAGCGTAGCAAATACAAGTAATGCTCTCACCCCAGAGATTTGAAAAAAATCCGGAATAATCTGCTGGCGGAGGAATATCTGATAGAAGTATTACGAAAATGATACATAAGGCAAAGGCATAAGTAACATTCACCGCTAAACTAAATTAGTCAAAACACATATAATACCTATTTGCTAGAAATCTTCTAGTGTTACAACTGTGCAGGGTGCTAGGAAAGTTTCCAATAGGGAAGGCAATTTTTTGTATTTTTCTTTACGTATCGAATACTGCACCGGAATAATCACCCATGAATTTTTTTCTAATTAGAGGGCTGCGCTCTATCTGGCTCAATTTACCAATTCGCTGTCGAGGAGCTATCATCCTGGCTATTCCAGTGAGCTGTCTGCTTTTTTCGCTTGGCCCGTTGTCCTGGCTACAAAAGAATACAGTGCAGGCTCATCATCATGTCCAACAAGCGCAGCAGATACGTTTTGAAACTCATCGCCTGCTCAATGCTTTGGTGGATGCAGAAACAGGTATTCGAGGATACAGTCTCACTCGTCAGCCGGAATTTTTAGAACCTTATTCAGCAGCGATCGCAACTATTCCTAAATCATTAGCTAGACTAAGCGATCGCGTAAAGGATCAACAGCAGCGTCAACGACTCCAGAAGATTAAAATTCAGGCGCAGGAACGGATGGAGATGTTAAAGAACACTCTCAACGCAATCAAAGATGAGACAACCTCCCCATCCACCCTGAAGAACTTGCTTTTTCAAGGCAAATCCTTAATGGATGAGACTCGCCAGCAAATCAGTATTTTTCAGGAAGAGGAGGAACGTCTGCTAAAAAAACGCAACCAGCTTTTAAAGCGCCAGCAGAACCTAACTCAGGCGACACTGGGTTTATCCGCCATCATTGGCATTATTGGCGCAATTACAGCAGCTTTTCTGTTTGACCGTCTCGATCGCGAACTAAAATTTCGGGAAGCTGATTTACGCCAACGAGCGATCGCAGCTCAAACCCAAGCCGAACAGCTTAATGTAGCTTTGAAGGAACTACAAGAGGCTCAAGCTCGACTGCTTCAAACCGACCAACTAATTCAGACAGAAAAGATGTCCAGCCTCGGTCAAATGATTGCAGGCGTTGCTCATGAAATCAACAACCCAGTTACATTTATTCACGGCAATTTATCTCACGTCGCTCAATACACCCAAGATTTACTCGACCTTTTAGAACTCTACCAGCGCTATTATGACCAATCAAATCCTGAGATTATCGAGCTGGCGGAGGCAATTGATTTAGAATTCCTTGCCGAGGATTTACCCAAAATTCTCATATCAATGAAAGTTGGTGCTAATCGTATCCGTCAAATCGTTTTGTCATTGCAAAGCTTCTCCCGGCGAAATGAAACTATTCGGAGAGTTGTTGATATCCACCAAGGCATTGACAGCACGCTACTAATTTTGCAGCATCGTTTGAACGCTACCGCCTCCCGTCCCTCTATTGAAATTGTTAAAGAGTACGGCACACTCCCCTTTGTAGAGTGTTATGCCGGATACCTAAACCAAGCGTTTATGAATATTTTAAGTAATGCGATTGATGCTGTTGAGCAATACGAGGTGGAGTTTTCCCCAGACCAAATGAAGCAGCATCCCAGGCGAATCGTCATTCATACACAATTGAATCAGGCTAATAGAGACGCTGATGGCGATCGCGTAGCGATTCGGATTATTGATAATGGGCCTGGAATACCAGAAGAGATTAGAGGACGCATATTTGACCCGTTTTTCACAACCAAAGCAGTAGGTCAGGGGGTGGGATTGGGGCTATCCACTAGCTACCAAATTGTGGTAAATAAGCATGGCGGGGAGCTAAAGTGTTTTAGCCAACCTGGACAAGGCACAGAGTTCTGGATTGAAATCCCTGTGACACCTCCGGCAAATTTGTCCGTTGACGATATTAGCTCGTTACATCATTTACAAACGTTGTCGATTTAGCGAGAGCAAATAAAAAACCTTAAATAATTGGAGTTTAATATGATTCCAGGGGAAATCATTGTACAAGATGGAGAAATTGAACTCAATGCAGGCCGTCCCACCTTCAGAGTAATAGTTGCCAATTCAGGCGATCGCCCGATTCAAATTGGTTCCCACTATCACTTTTTTGAAGTAAATGAAGCCTTAGAATTTGATAGAGAACAAACCAAAGGAATGCGGCTTAATATCCCAGCCGGGACAGCAGTACGCTTTGAACCAGGAGATGACAAAGAAGTAGAATTAGTCCCCTTTGCAGGTAGCCGTCAAGTTTACGGTTTCAATGCAAAAATCAACGATAAGTTATAGGTTATGAAATGGTAAAAATAGGGGGTTGCTTTACTTCATTAAGCCTTCGCCCTCGTGGACTACCAGAAAAAAGTGCCAAATAAGAGAGATAAAAATATCCCAAGGGGGGCTTCGGTTTCAATGGTGGATTTTAAAAAATTGCGTGAGTCTAAAACTCAATCGATCGTTATAGAACCAATTGAAATTTTCCGACGCTTACCGAAGCCACCCGGTATTAATGACGTTTACATTAGCCAAGCTCAGGTGTTAGAAGCGTGGTTCAATCGTCGAAATGAACGCGACATTGTAATTAAGTTGCACACAGGCGGTGGAAAGACGCTTGTTGGTTTGCTTATCGCCCAATCAATCCTAAACGAACACCGGGAGCCTGTCATTTATCTATCCCCGACAGTTCAGCTTGTCCGACAGACTCTGGAGAAGGCTCAACAATATAGTATTCCCGCAGTTACTTACGAAAAAAGTACCGATTTTCCTGACGAGTTTCTTGCAGGGAAGAGCGTTCTGATTTGTACATATCAAGCTCTCTTTAACGGTCGTAGCCGATTTGGAGTTCGTGGTGGTAGCCAAGCTTTAATGGCAGCAGCCATCATACTGGATGATGCCCATGTAGCTTTTTCAACGATGCGTGATATGTTCACGCTAAGAGTTGATGTAAGCAGCGACTCAGATAGTTACACCCACCTTACAAATATCTTTCGCAACGATTTCCAAATGCTTGGCAAGTCGGGAACATTTGATGACCTTGTAAGCGGCAAAGAAAATGGTATTTTGGAAGTCCCCTATTGGAGCTGGCAAGCGAAATCAGAGCAAGTGAGGGAATTCTTACGTAATAAAGCCGAGGTCTATAAATTTGTCTGGCCATTTCTCCGTGATAATTTTGATTATTGCCACTGTCTGATTAGCCGAAACGCTTTTGTCATCACACCAATTTTTCCATTAGTGGATTTGATCCCTACATTCACAGATTGCCCCCACCGTATTTTTATGTCGGCAACAATTGGTGATGACAGTGCTATTGTGCGTACATTTGATGCCAACCCAGATTTGGTAGCTAAGCCCATTACGTCAAACTCATTAGCTGGTGTCAGCGAAAGAATGATTCTGGCTCCGGAACTTATGCAGCTTCCCCCAGATGATGTGCTGCAAATGCTCCAAGAACTATCCAAGGCAATGGCTAAGCAACAAAAGGTAGGGACAGTGATTCTTGTACCGTCTGATGCTACCGCTAAGCAGTGGATGGATGTTGCAACATTTGCAGATTCAACGGAGAAGGTAGTTACCTATGTCAAAGAACTTCAAGAAAACAAATCGCAAGGGCCTTTTGTGTTTGCTAATCGCTATGACGGAATAGACCTTCCTGGTTCAGCGTGTCGGCTATTAATTTTATCAGGATTACCTCGTGGAAGTAGTGAGTACGAGCAATATCGGGCAAATACTTTTGCTGGTGGAGCTGAACTTATTAGTGCTTTAGCGCAGCGGATTGAGCAAGGCATGGGAAGGGCTGCGCGAGGTTCTGGTGACTATTGCGTAGTGATAGTTACTGGTAAAGACCTCACTGCATGGCTTGGTCGTTCTGCCCATCTTAAATTCTTGACAAAAAGTACACACGCTCAGTTTGAAATGGGACAAGAGATCAGTAGAAGTGTTACTGACAAAGAAGAACTGCATGAAACAATTATGCGCTGTCTTAATCGCGATAAAGACTGGATGGAATACCATGCAGAGACGTTAGCCGAGCGTACTGAATCCACAGAAGAAGATAAAAATTCATTGACTCAGGTGGCTGTCGAAAGGAAGGTATTCCAATTAATGCGTAATGGTTATTTTGAGAAGACAATTGCTAAGTTAGAAAAGCACTGGCAGGAAGCAGCTGGAATTGACGAAAAGAGCAGAGGCTGGTTGAAGCAACTTGCGGCTCGTGCTGCACACTACTGGGGTAAGACTGACCTAGCTCAAAAGCTTCAGCAGCAAGCATATGCGGATAACACTAACTTATTACGACCTCAAGTTATCCCACCATATGTGCCACTAATGAAGCCAGGTAAGCAAGCTGAAGCGATTGTTACTCAGATTGCTAGCTATAAATCCCTCCGAAGAGGTTATCTTTCATGGTTTAATCAACAAGTCTCACAGCTAGTTCCAGAAGCGTCAGCCACTCAATTTGAGCAGGCTTTAGCAAGTTTGGGCTATATGCTTGGCTTCGGGACACAAAGACCAGATAAAATCTACGACAAAGGCCCAGATGTTTTGTGGTTACTAAACGATCATCTTGGTTTAGTTATCGAGGCAAAAAGTCGCAAGAATCATGATAACGTCTTAACAAAAAAAGAACACGGTCAACTGTTGAATGCAGAACAATGGTTCAAGAAAGAATATCCTAATTACTCTTGTATACGTGTTTCAGTTCATCCAAATATTGGGGCAACAAAGAATACGGTAACTAACGATTCTAAGGCTTTGACCATTGAAAAATTAAATCAACTTATCACTGACGGACGTACTTTACTCGTAGAGCTATGCGAGTCAGTCGTGTCTGACGATGAACTTGTTGTTCGGTGTGAGCAACTTTTAGCTAATTCTACACTAAGACCGGAGTCACTTATCGAGGAATATCTTGTGTCGTTCAAAGATTCGGAGGAATGATTGTAAATACGATTCGTGGTAGTAACGTGAATTTTTTGTAGACAATCAGGAGTGAAGTATGAGTTATAGAATGGATCGCCGCGCCTACGCCGAAACCTTTGGCCCCACAGTAGGCGATCGCGTTCGTCTCGCTGACACAGAATTATTTATCGAAGTCGAACAAGACTTCACCACCTACGGCGATGAAGTGAAATTTGGCGGCGGCAAAGTTATCAGAGACGGGATGGGACAATCCCCAATTTCTAACGCTGCTGGTGCTGTAGATTTAGTAATAACCAACGCCCTAATCCTAGATTGGTGGGGAATCGTTAAAGCCGATATTGGAATTAAAGACGGGCGAATTTTCAAAATTGGTAAAGCGGGAAATCCTTATATTCAAGACAACGTAGATATTATTATTGGGCCGGGAACTGAAGCACTTGCTGGCGAGGGGATGATTCTCACTGCTGGCGGAATTGACAGCCACATTCACTTTATTTGTCCGCAACAAATTGAGGTAGCGATCGCATCCGGCATCACCACTATGATCGGCGGCGGTACTGGCCCCGCGACGGGTACAAATGCTACCACCTGCACCCCTGGCCCCTGGAACATTTACCGAATGTTGCAAGCCGCCGATGCCTTTCCAATTAACCTGGGTTTCTTAGGAAAAGGCAACAGCAGCCAGCCGGAAGGATTGGTAGAGCAAGTTTTAGCCGGAGCGATGGGCTTGAAGCTGCACGAAGACTGGGGAACCACACCAGCAACAATTGATACCTGCTTAAGCGTTGCCGATGAATATGATGTACAAGTAGCAATTCATACTGATACCTTAAACGAAGCTGGTTTTGTGGAAACCACCATCAATGCCTTCAAAAATCGCGTTATCCACACATACCACACGGAAGGTGCTGGGGGAGGTCACGCCCCGGACATCATCAAAGTTTGCGGCGAAGCCAACGTACTACCTTCTTCCACCAATCCTACACGTCCTTACACCGTCAACACCTTAGATGAACACCTGGATATGCTGATGGTCTGCCATCACCTTGATCCAAGCATTCCCGAAGATGTCGCCTTTGCCGAGTCCCGAATTCGGCGCGAGACGATTGCGGCGGAGGATATTCTGCACGATTTAGGCGCATTTAGCATGATTGCCTCAGATTCTCAGGCGATGGGACGAGTGGGTGAGGTGATTATTCGCACATGGCAGACGGCGCACAAAATGAAAGTACAGCGGGGAAACCTCTCCCCAACCCCTCTCTTACAAAGAGAGGCGCAAGAAAGGGCAGATAATTTTCGGGCCAAGAGATATGTAGCAAAGTACACTATAAACCCGGCAATCGCTCACGGAATTTCTCAGTACGTTGGTTCAGTAGAAGTAGGGAAACTCGCTGATTTGTGCCTCTGGCGGCCAGCATTTTTTGGCGTGAAACCAGAGATGGTGATTAAAGGGGGAGCGATCGCATACTCGCAGATGGGAGATGCCAATGCTAGTATCCCCACCCCACAACCAGTGCATATGCGTCCGATGTTTGCCAGTTTTGGGGGCGCGATCGCTGCCACCTCCCTCACCTTTATTTCCCAAGCTGCCTTAGAAAAAAACATCCCCACTCAACTTGGTTTACAAAAGCCAGCAGTTGCGGTATCTGGTACGCGGCAATTGAGCAAGTGGGACATGAAGCTTAATGATGCTCTCCCTCGCATAGAAGTAGACCCAGAAACCTACGAAGTCAGAGCCGATGGAGAATTACTCACCTGCGAACCCGCAACCATCCTACCCTTAGCGCAACGCTATTTTTTATTCTGATTTTTTGTCTGTTGTGCGTTGTCATCGAATTGTCAAGTTCAAAAGTTGTCAGGTTCTAACAACGAGAATCCCTACCCAACCTGACAACGTTCAAACGTTCCAACGCTAAGACAACCGATCAATCTTTCAAAACCAAAAACCCTTGCCCGTTAACACGATATTGTTCGCCCACATAGCCAGTGCGTTCATAGAGAATTTGATGAATGTGCTGGTCTAGCTTTGCTTCGTCAGGAATCTGGGGGCGATAAAAGTTTTTCATTTGTTCTTCAATGCCCATATCATCAAGGCGATCGTGCAGTTTAGTTTTTTTCCCTGAAAAGTACGCATCTCGCGCAGTTTGATCGTTCAAAAAGCTGATAACAATCGGCAACGGAACGCCACCAACCGTCATTCTACCGCTGCTAAGCATTACTAACCCAATCGTGGTACAAATAAGCACAGAAAAGTAGATGCCCGTTACAAGTTTTACAGGGCCTTTGTGGGAAGGACGGCGATTTGGAGCTTTTTTGTTGCCGATGGTTGGGCTTGATTGAGAAGCAGATCGACCCATACAGATTAACTTTGAATTTTGCTTAAATCTACAACCTTGGGTTGTGGTGTCAATCTATCGATAGTTATATACAAATTTAATTTGGTCGATGTGTCAAGCCGAATAAGGCATATTAATAATTAGCTACTTACTGAGAATTATGCAAGATGGCAGAGAAACTTATTTGCTGCTGATGGTTGCGATCGCTTCTTCAACAACTTTTACAAAAATTATTGCAGCCCACAAGTCGCGGAAATTGACATCTCAAAAGGGCAAAAGATTGTATTCTTCCAGTTTTATCTTTATAAAAATCGGGGAATACAGCATAGTTTGGCGGCTTTTTCCCAGTTAACAGCCAGATGTATAGGACTCAGAAAAATCTACTGGAGATTGATAATTGGTAAGGAGGAAGAGAAAAGAGTTGTATTATTCTGTTTCCCAGTCCCCAGTTCATAACATAGGTGTCCCACCCATGAATCCCAAGTTGCGTCATTAAACATACGTAAGCTTTTTAGCTATATCATTGTAGTAAAAATTACTAATCTATTACAGTCCTTAGGTGAAAGCTAAAAAAGCTCAGACTACTTGGTTAAACGGATTCTTAAGAATCCTTCCTGGGAATGAGGCAAAATGATACCTTAGGCGTAAAGAATGATACGTGATAGCCGAAAATTTGAGAAGATTGAATTTTTGATAAGTTTTGTTGTAAACCTACCGTTTCATGAAGAATCATTCGAGTCTCACTCAACCCTCTAAAACTGACCATATTCTAGTTGTGGATGATTCTCCCGATAATTTGTTCCTCGTTCAAACCATTCTGGAAGAAGAGGGATATCAAATTACATTAGCGGAGAATGGTCGTTCTGCCCTAGCTGAAATCGAACAAGGCCCACCAGACTTAGTATTGTTGGACGTGATGATGCCAGGGATGGATGGCTATGAAGTCACCAAACGAGTACGAGACAATACTAAGTTACCGTTTATTCCGATTTTACTAATCACCGCTCACGATCACGCCAGCGTCGTGGAAGGATTAGATACAGGCGCGGATGATTTTATTCGCAAGCCAGTACAAGTAGATGAATTGCTGGCACGGGTGCGATCGCTACTGCGGCTAAAACACAGTGTAGACGAACGCGACCAAATTGCTCGTCAGCGAGAAGATTTTGTCTCCTGGCTCACCCATGACTTACGGACACCGATAGTCGCAGCTGAGAGGATGCTGGCTTTATTTCAGCAAGGAGCATTGGGAGAACTCGCGCCAGGGATGCAGGAAGCCGTCGTTACAATGGCTCGTAGCAACCGCAACTTACTGGCAATGGTCAACACCTTGCTAGAAGTTTATCGCTATGAAGCAGGTCGTAAGACCCTGACTTTTTCTCCCATTGATCTAAAGCAACTGCTTCAGGAAGTTATTGAAGAACTTACTCCCTTAGCTGGGGAAAAAAATTTGTCTTTGGTGCTGGATGTAGGAGATAAGGACGCTCATAATAAACTTAATAGCAAAGTTGTAGGAGATCGCCTGGAACTTCACCGAGTTTTTACCAACTTAATTGGAAATGCCATCAAGTTTACAGATAAAGGCTCAGTCGTTGTCCGAATGGTGCCAGATACTAGCACTGGTGACTCCGATACTCCTTACCTCCTTATTGAAGTCCAAGACACTGGCCCTGGTATCCCCCCAGAAGACCAAGCAGTATTATTTGAGCGATTTCGTCAAGGGAACCACAAGCGTTCCGGTAGTGGTTTAGGGCTACATTTATCTCGTCGGATTGTGGAAGCTCATCAAGGTGCAATTGAGGTTAAATCAGAGTTGGGGAAAGGTAGTTTATTCAGGATTAGCCTTCCTGTTCAACACTGATATGAGAGCCTATTGCGGGGGCAAAGGAGTTTCTTCGCCTCCGTTGGCGATCGCATGGCTTATACTGTTGCTATAGCCAGCGCGTAAGCGTTAGCGTTATTGATTTTATAGTACCTAAAATCAAAAATATAAAATCAAGTACAAGAAACCAAAATGCTAAAAGTACCAAAAGTTAGTGATGTCATAGAGAAACAGCGCAATTTTTTTGGGACAGGCAAAACCAAAGATATATCTTTTCGGATTGAGCAATTAAAACTATTAAAGAAAGCGATTGTAGATAATAAAGAAGCTATATTAAAGGCTTTGCAATCTGACTTAAACAAACCAGAATTTGAAGCTTATGGCTCAGAAATAGTATTTTGCTTAGAAGAAATAAATAATGCTCTAAAAAATATTAATAGCTGGACAAAGCCAAAAAAAATAAAGGCACCAATTACCCAGCTTTTATCCACAGCAAAGATATATTGTGAGCCTTTGGGCGTGGTTCTGATCATTGGCCCCTGGAACTATCCATTTCAACTGGTAATTTCTCCTTTAGTGGCAGCGATCGCATCTGGTAATTGTGCAATTTTAAAACCTTCCGAAATTTCTGCAACCACATCCCATCTGCTATCTGAAATTATCCTAAAATACTTTAATCCAGAGTTTGTTGCTGTAGTTGAAGGCGGCGTAGACACCAGTCAGCAACTACTAGAAGAAAAATTTGACCATATATTCTTCACAGGTAGCGGTGAAATTGGAAAAATTGTCATGGCTGCGGCGGCAAAACATTTGACACCAGTAACGCTAGAACTAGGTGGAAAAACTCCTTGTATTGTTGATGCGAAAACTCACCTGGAATATACAGCTAGAAGAATAGTTTGGGGTAAATTTATGAATGCAGGGCAAACCTGTGTAGCCCCAGATTATCTTTTAGTAGATAGAAAAATTAAAAAAGATTTATTAGAGCAAATCAAAAAATGTATTAGCGAATTTTATGGAGAGAACCCGGAAAAAAGTCCTGATTATGCCAGAATTATTAATCAAAAACACTTTAATCGTCTTTGTAAATTTTTAGGCAGCGGGGAAATTGTAATTGGTGGAGACACAAATCCATCTGAGCGATACATTGCTCCTACGCTGATCGAAGGGGTTGGCTGGCAAGATGCAGTGATGCAAGAAGAAATTTTTGGTCCCATTTTACCAGTAATCGAATATACAGAATTAACGGAAGCGATCGCGCTTGTCAACGCCAAACCGAAACCTCTCGCCCTCTACTTCTTCTCAACAGATAAACAAAAGCAACAGAGAGTTTTACACCAGACATCATCAGGGGGTGCCTGCATCAATGATACAGTTATGCACCTTGCTGTCCTAGATTTACCATTTGGCGGTGTTGGGGAGAGCGGTATCGGTAGTTATCACGGCAAAGCAGGTTTTGATACATTTTCCCATCAAAAAAGCGTTCTCAACAAATCTTTCTTGGTTGACGTGAAGTTAAGATACGCTCCCTACCTTGGCAAGCTCAAGTTACTCAAGTCGCTGATTAAATAGTTATCCATTGTCCGTTGGCGTTTGAGAGTTCTCAAGTTGTCAGGTTGGAAAGTTGTTATAACCTGACAACTCTTTACTGACTGCTGACAGCGGACAACTTGTGATTTAGCTCACTCAAAAATTAACTACTCCATCACGAAAGTTTCCCATAGAACATCACAAATTTCCAGCCGAAGCATCACCAGAAGTTATACAGCCAGACGAAATACTACTTATAGCGTACAAAAGGTAGATTCTATGACCCAAATCTGTGAAGTAGTTAAACAAGTGATTGAAAATGGCTGTTTGACAATTGAAGCCGAAGAGCAACTGCGGCAGCTTTTAGCAATTGACTATGACTTAGAAGACATAGAAGCTTTGACAAAATTGCAGCGCGCAGCAATAGCTGGCTTTGTCAAGCAAGAGTCACGGCAATTAATGAGTAGGGCAAAAAAGCTTGCGTAGAGAGGTTACAGATAACCTCTCTACGCAGCGAGCGCACATACCCCGCGACTGTTGGCGCACCCTGCCCGTTAGAGCTTATTCAAGGGCGAACAAACAAAGTTCGGATGGTGGGCCAACATAAATAAAGCTTGCTTGGAGCAAGCTTTATTTATGTAACGCCAGGCTAAAGTTATGTTAAAGAAGCGGCACGAAGTGCGCTTTTTAATTTCTAGCCCTTCGCCTCTAACTAATGACTAATCACCAATGGCTTAATAGCTATATCTCTCTTCTGCCCACGGCTCCCCCCGGCGATGGTAGCCATTCCGCTCCCAAAAACCCAACTCTTCCTGACTGAGAAATTCCAAACCATTAATCCATTTGGCGCTTTTCCAGGCATAGATGTGAGGGACAACAAGCCGCATCGGGCCACCATGTTCGGGGGGTAATGGTTCTCCAAATAGGGTGTGAGCAAAAAAGTTTTCTTCCCGCACAAAGTCGTCCATAGAGATGTTGGTGGTGTAGCCGCCATAGCAGTGTTCCATGATATAAGCCGCTTTTGGGTCAACCTCCACCAGCTTCATAAAGTCTGTAACCTTAACACCAGTCCACTGCACATCGAGTTTAGACCAGCGAGTGACGCAGTGGAAATCAGCAGTAAAGTTATGTTGGGGCATAGCCATAAAGTCTGCCCAACTGAAAGTTTTTTCTTTTGCCAAACCCCAGACGCGAAATTGCCACGTATCAGCGTTGACGCGAGGAGTATTGCCGTAAGTTAGCACTGGGAAGCCTTTTGTCAGATATTGACCAGGAGGAGTGCGTTCGCTATCTGGCGATTCTGGTTTTTTGAAAAATTTTCCTAGCATGAGTCAAGTAGAAAAGCGTTTTAGGTACTATATCTACTATGCACAACAGCTAAAAAAATAGCGCCCAAAGGCGCTCGGACATCCCAGCAGGTCGAATTATTCTTCTTCGGCTTCTTCTTCTTGTGTTGGATACACAAACTTAGAACGCCCGCTCAGAATTGACTTGCCCAACGAGAGGGCTTTCTGAGCCTGAATCGTCGCCTTGTGCTTCCAGGTAGCTTTGCGCTTATCGCGCTTGGATTTTGACGTTTTCTTCTTTGGAACAGCCATGATTGTTAATGAGGCAATCGGTTACAGCCTTCCCATTGTAAGAGATTCCTTGACAAGTGCAATCTAGTTAACCTCTCAAGTTTGCTGGAAACCAATTGGGCAGCGACAACTTCATTCTGTGATTACCGCTGTCCATTCGTTCCTCTTGCAGGTGCTGGCGTGGCAGGATTAGGAAGATTCTGTGCTGGATTCGGAATATTCTCTGTGGGATTCGGAATATTCTCTGTGGGATTAGGATTGTTCGTATTTCCCCCTGGAAGCGTTGGTGCAGAAGGAAGTGTCGGCGCGTTGGCACCTGTTCCACCTGGGGTTTGTCCAGTACCAGGAGCAGCTGTGGGGGCAGTTCCGGGTGCCTGGTTTTGTGGAGTGCCTCCAGCACCCGCTCCACCTAAGGTTTGCCCAGTACCAGGAGCAGCTGCGGGGGCAGTTCCGGGCGCCTGGTTTCGTGGAGTACCTCCAGCAGGTGGTCGTGGGATATCTCTAACGTTACCTGGAGTTATAGTTGTTGGGGGAGTTGCCTGTGGCGAGGCTGCTGGTGCTTGTTGAGGAGCGGCTGCTGGTGCTGGTTGGGGGTCTGGTATTACATCATCTCTAAAGCCGAGTAAAGCCTTGGTACTGGGAAAGTAAGTTGCCCAACGAGAGACATCAGGGCGGCTTCTCCATGCGCCGCGATTGACTTTAAGAGCCAGAATTGGCGCGATCGCACCTTGATTTTGCCCCATAATCATCACCGCAACATCTGTTACTAAGATGTCCCGGTCAAAGCTACGCTGTGCTGCGGCTCTCGCTACCGCCTCGGCTCGGCGAATCAAGCCTTCGTAGGTTTCGTTTGGCTGACCGACCATGCGAAGGTCAACACGAGCGGTGTAAGCTTGGGCAATCTGGGGTGCAAGAGCGCTCGACACTAACCACGTTACTCCCGTACAACCCAAGATACCAACTAAACTCAGCGGTGCAAGGAATCGGTGTACAAAAGACTTCCGGGATCTTTTGACCTTAAACTCGATTCCTGGTAGAGCCTTGAAATTAAAAGAGATAGATTCGCCCACAATCGCCACCTACTTTTTACTCACAGCGTGAAATCGCTAACTTTAAGCGTTATTCTTACTAAAGATAATGCCTTACAAAAATGCAATTTACCTCTACCGTGGCGGAGAACTACTCCAGACTGTAGAGAGATTTTACCGGGAAAGCGATCGCTTTCATTAAAATAACAACACTTCTTGTCGTTGATTTTGAAGCAATGCGCCTTTCATTTCTTTTCGGCTCCACCCTAGCTGTAGCAGCAAGCATCTGGGGAATTGCCCATCCCTCGGCTGTCGCAATTCGACTGGCAGATGGTACAGTTTCTTTTGACAAGCCGCCTCGCCTGGTTAATGCTTCCACCACCTTTGAAACTGTTAATGTACCGGGAGCTACCTATTATTTCACCGTCAGCTTACCAGAAAATGCTGGTGAACCGCTTCAACGGATTGCGATCGCTCAAAATCAAGGATTTGATGACATTCGATTTCAACTCAAAGATAGCGTAGCATTTGAAGGGACTCCTGAGCGCAAAGGTGAGAAGCTAAGACTCAAAGCAGTGACAAAGGACAACAAAACAGGCACCATTACTGTCACCTTCGATCCCCCAGTATCTCCGGGTAAGACTGTTACGATTGGACTCGATCCAGTACGCAACCCCTGGACTAGCGGTGTGTACCTGTTCCGAGTTACAGCTTTTCCAGCCGGGGAGAAAGCTTATGGTTTAGATTTGGGTGTGGGACGCTTGCACTTTTATCCGTCGTTCTAGAAAAAAATTGTCCTCTTTGCGATCGCGTCAAAAGCAGATTTCACTAACAAAACTCTCAAAATGTAGCTTTTAAAACCAATTGCCCTATTTTCCGGATACGCTCTTATTGGCAATGTAGCTGTTTGAATTACCAGCATAAAATGGGTAAAATTGCAAGCGGTTAATGCTCTTATTACCATATTTCAAGATTACTATGGCTCAAATTTACGTCAATCCAGCAACTGGCAATGATAACGCTGCTGGCAGTCAGTCAGCGCCTTTTAAAACGATTAGCAAAGCTCTCACTCAAGCTCAATCAGACACCACAATTCAACTGGCAGCAGGAAACTATAATGCAGCCAACGGCGAAGTCTTTCCCCTGAGAGTGCCATCTGGCGTAATAGTTATCGGTAATGAAGCTAATAAAGGCAGCGGCATTTTAATCGAAGGTAGCGGAACCTACAGCAGTCCCAACTCCTCCGGCGGACAAAATGTGACAATGGTTTTAGGCAATAATGCCCAACTGGTAGGAGTAACCGTTACCAATCTCTCTAGCCGTGGCACTGCCGTCTGGATTGAATCGACTGCCCCCACCGTGAAGAATTGCACCTTTATTAATAGCAAACGCGAGGGAGTTTTTGTTACAGCCAATGGTACTCCAGTAATCAGAGGTAATCTGTTTACGCAAAATATGGGCAATGGTATTTCCTTGGCTGGGGATGCCAGAGGCGAAATCCGAGGTAATACCTGTAAGAATACAGGTTATGGAATTAGCATTGCTGAACGTGCCGCGCCCCTAGTTATAGATAACCAAATTTCGGAAAATCGCTCAGGGATATTCGTCTCTGGTGATTCTCGCCCAAAACTGCGGAATAATCTTAGTGAACGAAATACTGACGATGGCCTAACAGTAATTACTACAGCTTTACCAGATTTAGGTAGTAACTCCGATCCTGGGGGAAACATCCTGCGGTATAACGATAAATTTGATTTGCAAAATACCACTTCTAACAAGCTGGTTGCTGTGGGAAATCAGATGAATCCGGCTAAAGTTCAGGGAAATGTGGAGTTAGTTAATAATCAAACTCCCCCCGTCGATACAACAGGCGGTGGCGGCGGAGCAGGTGGCGGAGCAGGTGGTGGCGGAGCAGGTGGTGGCGGAGCAGGTGATGGAGCAGGCGGTGGTGGTGGAGCAGGTGGTGGAGCAGGTGGTGGAGCAGGCGGTGATATTGTTGTTGAGTTAACCGACATTGCCGGACATTGGGCTGCTGCCTTTATTCAGGAATTAGTCGAGCAGAATATTATCAGTGGTTTTCCCGACAAAACCTTTAAGCCTAATGCGAGTATGACACGGGCGCAGTATGCCGCCTTACTGACGAAAGCCTTCAACCCACCTGCGAAACGAAATGCGATCGCTTTCGTAGATGTATCACAGACTTTCTGGGGCTTCAACGCAATTCAACAAGCTTATCGCGGCGAATTTCTCTCCGGTTTCCCTGACAGAACTTTCAAACCAAACCAGAATGTTCAGCGCGTACAAGTGATTGTCTCCCTAGTTAATGGGCTAAAGCTAACTGGTGGCGCTGCTACTGCCCTAAACACCTTTGACGACCGCGCTAGTATTCCTGACTATGCTAAAGATGAAGTAGCAACAGCAACGCAAAAACGGATAATTGTCAATCAACCGAACCTTAAAAAACTCAACCCCACCCGCGATGCTACCCGTGCGGAAGTAGCAGCGATGGTTTATCAAGCTTTGGTAGATGCCAATCGTCTACAACCGATTGACTCACCCTTTATCGTTACTGGTTGATTCTTTCTCCCCTGCGTTCCTGGGCTGCGGCTTAGGAACGCTATTAAAGAGGTTCTGCCTCCCATTCTTAAATGAAACGTAGGTATTCCCAGGCTCAGCCTAAAACGAGAAATGGTGCCAACACTTTGATGCGATCGCGAAAGTTGACTTACCCTAGAGAAGGCTTTCTCATCCAGCTCATCAATTTCTGAAATGGTGGAACAACTCAAGCCCCGTTATTCTGTTGCCTGGATTAACAAAATCTCTGAACTGCCTCAAGCCGAGTGGGATGCGATGGCTATGCCGCTGTTGACACCTTTCCTAGAATGGGATTGGCTCAACAATATGGAAACATCTGGCAGCGCTACGGCAAAAGCGGGATGGCTACCCAACCATCTAACTGTGTGGCGAGACAGAAACTTAATTGCTGCTGCACCCCTATATGTGAAAGGGCATAGTTACGGTGAATTTGTCTTCGATCATCAGTGGGCAGATTTGGCTCAACGCTTGGGCGTACAATATTATCCAAAATTACTTGGTATGTCTCCGTTTACCCCAGCGGAAGGGTATCGTTTTTTAATTGCACCAGGTGAAGATGAGGATGAGCTAACAGAGTTAATGGTAAATGCCATTGACCATTTTTGTTCTCAAAACCGCATTTCTGGCTGTCATTTTCTTTATGTAGATCCTCAATGGAAAATGGTGCTAGAACGTCACGGTTTCATGCCTTGGCTACATCACAGCTACATCTGGCAAAATAATGGGTTTAATACTTTTGATGATTACCTAGGCGCTTTCAATGCCAATCAGCGCCGCAACATCAAGCGGGAACGCAAAGCTGTGCAGAATGCAGGTTTGCAAATGAAAACCCTGACTGGCGATGAGATTCCTAAACAGATGTTTCCGTTGATGTACACCTTCTACGCCGATACTTGCGACAAGTTTGGCTGGTGGGGGAGTAAGTATCTAACAAAGCGCTTTTTTGAGCAACTGCATTCTAACTATCGGCATCGGGTGTTATTTGTAGCGGCATACAATGAGCAGGATAACCGTCAGCCAGCGGGAATGTCTTTTTGTCTCACCAAGGGCGACAAACTTTATGGACGCTATTGGGGAAGCTTACAGGATATTGACTGTCTGCACTTTGATGCTTGTTACTATACGCCGATTGAGTGGGCGATCGCGCACAACATCCAATCTTTTGACCCAGGTGCAGGTGGGCGGCATAAAAAACGTCGCGGTTTCCCAGCTACGCCCAATCACAGTATGCACCGATTTTACAATCCACGTTTTGGTCAAATTCTACGCAATCATATCAACGAAATTAACAATTACGAACAACAAGAAATTGACGCTATTAACCAAGAGTTACCATTTGCTCAGCGCGATACCGACAAGCCAATAACTTTTGATTGAACTGGCATCTTGCATCTAAAGCAATCCTAAATCATTTATAAACTTCTCTCCTTGCTTTTGCTCTGTGTGCTGTGTGCCTCAGCGGTTCGTTTAAAAAAGTAGCTGTCATAAGTCAAAAACGATGACACAAGTCAACTTACCCCAAGCCATTGCCGTCAATATCCCACCAACACTAACCCTTACACTCACCCACGAGCAGTTCGTTGAGTTGGCGATCGCTAATCGAGATTTACAATTAGAGCGCACTGCTACAGGAGAGTTAATTCTTATGCCACCAACAGGAGGCGAGACAGGGAACAGAAACCTGGATATGGAGGGGCAACTCTGGTTGTGGAACCGTCAGACTAGACTCGGTAAGGCGTTCAACTCTTCAACTGGCTTTCATCTCCCCAACGGCGCGGATCGTTCTCCTGATGCAGCTTGGGTGCGTCAAGACAGATGGGATGCTCTTAGCCCCGAAGAACGAAAAAGCTTTGTTCCTATTTGTCCTGATTTCGTGCTGGAACTACGCTCTGAAAGTGACAACATCAAACCCCTGCGAACCAAAATGAGGGAATACATGGAAAACGGAGCGCGTTTAGGTTGGTTGATTGACCGAAAAAACACGAAGGTGGAAATTTACAGGCAAGGCCAGGATGTGGAAGTGTTGGATAATCCTGTAACTTTGTCAGGTGAAGATGTTTTACTTGGGTTTGTTGTAGATTTAACTGAAGTTTGGAATTGACAATATTAAGTTGCGTAATTTGTGGATAAACTTTTACCACACATAAAATAATAAGTCAAAACACAGAGTATGAGCAATTAACTAAGTTTGCTGTAGAGCAATAGAAGGATTTAGAGGAATCAGTCGCTAGGCGTTAGCATGAGATGTTAGGTAATAGCCGTTAGACCACAAAAAAAGAGAGAAGGCATTAAACTGAAAATAGGTAGAAAAATAGTGTGTGGATGATGCCTGATTTTGTATGAATCAAACTGATTTAACTTTAGCGGCAATTGATGATAAGCTTTCCAAGCGTTTTATTAACTTAGATCCGGGCGGATATTTTATTATTTACCTGGATCGGGAAGCTGGACAAATTTGTGCCAAACATTTCACCAATATAATTAGCGATCGCGGTTTAGCCGTCGATCCAGAAACAGGGAAACCCATCCCCGTAAGAGGCAAGGTGGAACGTACCCACGCAGCGCTATTTACTGGGAGAACCGCTAAGGAACTTTGCGTCAAAATTTTTGAGGAAACTCAGCCCAGCCCGGTGACAATGCTGGATCATGCAGCTTATCTGGGGCGAGAATTTGTTCGGGCTGAGTTGGCTTTAGTTAATCGGCAGGAGTACGTTCAGGATTAGCCGGAGAAGCCTTGATAGAAGAAGTAAGTTGCCATCGGAATCACGGTAGCGGCAATCAGTAAGCCAATTACCCAAATGGTAGCGTTGTCAGTGTCAGTTTCTTCTGCGGTTTTAAAAGTTCTGGCTACGTTAACCGTATCTGTAACTTGAGGGGGGCCTGGGTCTGGCTCTCCTGAGAGTACAGCAACTAAGCGATCGCTTGCATCCGCTAAAGCTTGATTGTATTTATTGCCTTCCCGCAATGGCACCTGTACAGTTTCAGAAGCAACACTCTGGGCAATCTCATCTGTCAGTACAGACTTTATCTTGTCGCCACTGCGAATCGCAGCATCGTTAGTCAGGCTATCGATAACCAGTAAGGTTTGATTAGCTTGCGCTTCTTCTGTGGGAAACCATTTTTCAAACAGCTGATTAGTGAAACTTTGCACTGTTTCCCCGTAGTCAAGGCGGTGGATAGTCACAAATCTCACCTGATTTCCGGTAGTTTTAGCTAAATCGTCTAGATTTTTGCTAATTGCACCTTCGTTTAGACGGCTGAGGACTTCAGCTTTATCGAGAATCCAAGCGCGATCGCCTGGGGTAAGATTAGGAATTTGATAAACGCCTGTAGCGTTTGCTGGTGCCGCAATCAGCCCCAATACCAAAACCATTAGGGCGATAGGCAGTATCCGCCTGAAGATTTGCCTGAGGAGTTGTCTCATTTGATGAAATTACAAAAATAACGTTTAACAAAAATATTACATAAACGCCTGTAAAACTCACTATAAATTAGTCGGACGTGTTACGTTTAAAAAAACCTTTTGAGCGCTATTGTCTAGTATGAGCGTGGTAGGTTAAGGAAAATATTCTTGTAGTCGCTCTGGATGGTGTCAGTTATGAGTTCGCCAGAAATTTACAAGGGTTGGCTCATCGAAGCAAGACCAGTGTTCTGCGTCCAAGTTTGGAGTGCTGGCGGCGAGTGTATTATACCCGTTCATAACGCTAAGACAGAAGAAGAAGCCCTCTCCTTGGCAAAGCGCTGGATTGATATGCAATCACAACCGGAAAATACTCAGCCGAACCCGTTCGATCCTTTTTCCACTGATAGCGACTACGACGACGATATTCCATTTTGAGCTTAAAGAGCCAAGCGATCGCTGTTGAGAATATTGGCTACGGCATCTGTGCCGTTTGCTACACGCGACGCTAACCATTGATAGAACCTCCACTCAGGATAATGCAAGCGATCGCCTGTTTTCGCCGCAGCTGTAAAGATTTCTTCATGCACCTTAAAGTATTTACATCAAAAAAAGATTAAAAACTTAACGCATTTTTAAAGCTTAATTTGGGAAATCTATAACTAGAGAGTATTGATTAAGCCAATGAGGAAAGAATATGGATGCTGAAGAACTGAAACGGCGTTATGGAGCAGGAGAAAGAGATTTTAGCGGAGAAAATCTCATCGGTGTAAACCTGGAAAAAGCAAACCTGGAAAAAGCAAACTTTTCCGGAGCGTATCTATTAGCTGCAAACCTTAGTAGAGCATTCCTTACAGGAGCAGACTTCAGTGGAGCCTTCCTACAACGAGCCGATTTAAGTTTTGCCAAAGTGAACGAGGCAAAACTAACTGAAGCCGACCTGACAAAAGCTAACCTTAGAGGAGCCACCCTTGTTAAGTCGCTGCTGGTAAGAGCAAAACTGAGCGGTGCCATCCTCACGGCAGTAAACTTACGTTTATCTAACTTATCTGGAGTTAATCTGTGTAGCGCAGATTTGCGCGGAATTAACTTGCGTTCCGCTAACCTGATCGATGCCAACTTGAGTTGGGCAAACTTGAGTGGAGCCAGATTGAGCGGTGCCTTATTGCGAGGCACTATACTCAACGGAGTGCAACTGAAATCTGCGTTTATGAACGGAGTCGATCTCAATGGCGTAGACTTGGATGGTGTTAACCTCAGCGAAACCAAACTGAGTGGAGCCAACCTGAGTGGAGCCAACCTGAGTGCAGCAAATCTATCTTCCGCCCAGTTGCGCGTAACACTCCTGTCTCGCTCAAATTTGCACGCAGCCAATCTAACTGGCGCATCGCTCAATAAAGCCGACCTATGCGAAGCTAACTTGAGTAAGGCAGACTTGACAGGCGCAAACTTAAGCGAAGCAGACTTGACTGGAGCTATCCTGAATATGGCAAGTCTGCAAGAAGCCGATTTATCGAACGCTGCTTTGCGGGGAGCTTACCTGTGGGGAGCTAATCTCAATGTAGCAGAACTGCATGGCGCAGACTTAACAGGAGCCAGCCTGCGCGGAGCATATCTAGAAGCCACAGACTGGTGTAAGGCAACTCTTACTGGCGCAATTCTGCCAGATGGAACCATTCACGAATAGAGACTTTTCCCAAAGACGGCCTAATATATAGCGTTTCTCACTTGGGTGGAATATATCGGGGTTCTGACGTTCGGGCCACCTTGGTAAGGACATGGCAATGCCATGTCCTTACAGATGTATCCCACCCAACCCTTGAATTGCTAATTGCTATAGAAACGCGAAATGAAAGCGTCTCTACAACCGTTGGATTGAGTTTGTTCGCCGTTGACTAAGCGAAGAGAGCGCAGGCGCCAACAGTCGTCGAGGATTCTTCAACTACTTTAATGGATCGTGTCCCCAATTCATCAGCGAGTAGCGCCAGCGCGTATGCTCCACATCCCCTGATGGTTTTTGAGCGCTGTGGCGATGAACGTAACTGATGACTTTCTTCATGTGTGCTAAGTCATCCTCGTTGTAGTCATTCTTCTGCAACAATTCAATGATGCGTTTACCAGACTTGTGACCAGTTGATTCCTCATTACCATCCTTTTGTCCAACAGAGTTAGAATCTTCCGTCTCTAGCCAAGATTCCAGTTCCTTTGCTGTCATATTGACGGCTTATACAAACTCACCAATTACCGTTTTTGTATCTTTACTCATAATTGGCTTTAGTCCTCTATCTTTTCTAAAGCATCGGGCTTGTGAGCAGCTTCTTTTCCAGTTTTGTCGCTCTCAACCAAGTATTCTGGGTTATCTTTTGATGCCGCAACGTGATGTCCTTTAATTTCTATAGGTGAGGTAAGCTTTTTTTTCACTTCGCCTGTGGTTTCACCTTGAGAAGTCTTCCATTTCACCTTGTCGCCTTTCTTAAATTTGTCAGCCAATGTTTTACTCCTGCTTAACATTTCTTTACTTACTCAAGTATATTTGCGGCTGAAAACGAATTAATCAGTCTAGTTGCAGATTAGCAACCTAGAAATTATCCGCCAGAAATACGCCTTATGTGCGTGGCTAGTTGCGTGTTAATTTATTCAATAACCCTAGTTAGCCTAAGAGTTTTCTTTACCACAAAAGTCAAATTTTTTCAAATAGTATATTTTTCTGGTAGCGCGATCGCATTCTCTTTTTTACCCCAGCGTCAACACGCCCGTCGAAAAGTTAACCGATAGTGGCAGCCTTTTTAACCACTGTAAACCTAGTAAAGGTTCGACAATTCCTGCACCTGCCAAAACTGGGATAATGTACTCAACTTCATCTATTACAACTCTTCCCTCATATATATCAAAAAACTCCTCTCCTCGTGCCAGTTGCATAGCTCGTTCACTTTCAACCTTAAACCATCCTAGACTTTGGACATCTTGAGTATCAAGTGCTAACCAGCCTGTTGTAAATCCTGTATCCAATAACACTTCAATGGGTAATCTTTCTCCATCATTTGCAATTAAATCAATTTCAAAAATTAGTTCGCCAATCTCACCGAACTTGTCTGGAATCATATCTTTCCACAAGTCCCGGTTTCATTAAGACGCATAATTCCAACCATACCAGTAGGGTATTTCTGACGAGCTTTTTGAACAGCTATTTCTTCATCGATATCAACGAAATAATCGCCACTGTTCGGCTCAATAACAATGAACCAGTTGTAATGTTCGTTGATCAATTGAGGACTGACTTGTGCAAAAATTTCTCGATAACGCTGAGAACGAGCGTTTTTTTCGGCTTCGCGTTTGGCTAATTCTTCTGGGGGTATTGTGTATTCTGGGAATAATCTACCTTTACCACGAGGACGAGTTGGTTTTGTTTGAGTCATAGCTTAGCTTCCTTATTAAAAGATAAGTGTGGTTTTTATTATTTACTAATTATACGTTACATATTATTGGCAATTCCATAACCTCCACCTCCGGGGGTTTCAATTACAAATACGTCCCCAGCTTGCATTTCCACAACAGAGGTACTTCCTAACTTTTCTACAGTTCCATCACCGCGTTCAACGCTATTTTTCCCTACTTCTCCCGCTTCACCACCGTGCAAGCCAAAAGGTGAAATAATGCGATGATTTGAGAGAATTCCTGCTGCCATTGCTTCGAGAAAACGCAGACGACGAATAACACCATTACCACCGCGATGATGTCCATTACCACCACTATTAGGACGAATAGTAAAACTTTCTATGAGAACGGGAAAGCGCCATTCTAAAACTTCTGGATCGGTGAGGCGGGAATTTGTCATGTGAGTTTGTACAGCATCCGTACCATTGAAATCTGCGCCAGCACCAGAACCGCCGCAGATTGTTTCATAATATTGATAGCGATCGCTGCCAAAGGTGAAGTTATTCATCGTCCCTTGGGAAGCTGCCAGCACGCCCAGCGCACCGTACAGCGCATCAGTTATAGATTGCGACGTTTCCACATTCCCGGCAACTACAGCAGCAGGATAACGCGGATTCAGCATACAACCTTCGGGAATGATGATTTCTAAAGGTTTGAGACAACCAGCATTTAGAGGAATATCGTCATTTACCAAAGTGCGGAAAACGTATAAAACTGCTGCTTTGCACACTGCTGCTGGGGCATTAAAATTGGTATTTTGCTGTTGAGAAGTGCCAGTAAAATCAATTTTAGCGCTGCGAGTAGATTTGTCGATGGTAATTGCAACTTGAATCGCACTAGCATTATCCAGAGGATAGGTAAAACTGCCATCATTTAGAACCTCAATAACACGACGCACTGATTCTTCAGCATTATCTTGTACAAAGCCCATGTAAGCTTGTACAGTTTCTAAGCTGTAGTGTTCTACCATTTTTTGCAGTTCCTGCACGCCGCGTTTATTTGCCGCAATTTGTGCTTGCAAATCTGCAATATTCTGGGTTATATTCCTTGCGGGATAAGACGTTTGCGAAAGCGCTTCGATTAGTTCTTTTTTCCGAAATATTTCTTCAGCAACTAGCTGGAAGTTATCTAGTAAAATGCCTTCTTCTTCTACACTTGTACTGTTGGGAGGCATGGAACCGGGAGTGATACCGCCAATGTCTGCATGGTGTCCCCGCGAGGCGACGTAGAAGAGGGGAAGAGTGCCAGAATCGGCAAAAACTGGTGTAATAACTGTTACATCTGGCAGGTGAGTGCCGCCGTTGTAGGGGTTGTTGGATGCAAACACATCGCCGGGTTTGAGAGTGTTGCCACGCGCTGCAATAAGGCTTGTAACACTTTCACTCATTGAACCCAGATGCACGGGAATATGTGGGGCATTGGCGACTAGCTGCCCGTGTTGGTCAAAAATAGCACAAGAAAAATCTAAGCGTTCCTTGATGTTAACTGAGGAACTGGTGTTTTGCAGAGTGATGCCCATTTGTTCAGCGATCGCGCGAAACAAATTATTGAAAATCTCCAGCATCACCGGATCTTGCGATTTTAGATTTTGGATCTTCGATTTTGGATTGATATCGGCACAACGCTGCAAGATGAGATGATTGCGATCGCTTAATTCTACTCGCCAACCAGGTTCAATCACATTCGTCCCCGTTGCTTCCATAATGATCGCCGGGCCAGAAATACAGTCTCCCGGTTGTAAATCTTCCCGCTGATACACCGGAGTCGAGTGCCACGCATCAGCAGCATACATTTGCACAGTATCAAGCGGCACAGGTGCATCCTCTGAAGTACGCGAAATCACTGCCTCCTCCAGAACCTGACTCTTACCCACCACCTCAACTGAAACCGACTGAACAATCAGCGCCTTCTCCGGGACAACAAAACCATAACGCTGACGGTGCGCCGCCTCAAACCCCCTCCGCATCGCCCCAACATCCCCAAAATCCACCACCAGAGACGAATCACTTCCCTCATACCGCAAATGCACCCTCCAAAAAACCTCTTCCTTCTCTTCTCCCTCTTCCTTCGCGTCCTTCGCGTCCTTTGCGTCTTCGCGGTTTAACTCCTCCCTCCCCTGTGCCTCCAACTGAGTTAAAACCTGACTCAGCCCCAACTCCTCACTCAGTTTCGCCTCCACCGCCCGTTCCCGAATAGTTCGTACATCAGCCAAACCGATACCATAAGCAGACAAAACCCCAGCATAAGGATGAATAAATACCTGCTTCATCCCCAACGCATCAGCAATCAGACAAGCGTGTTGCCCACCAGCACCACCAAAACAACACAAAGTATATTCCGACACATCGTAACCACGTTGAAGAGAGATTTTTTTAATCGCACTTGCCATCTTTTCGACTGCGATCGCTAAAAATCCAGCCGCAACCGCCTCCGGTGTCCGGTTGTCGCCAATAGACATCGCTAGTTGAGTAAACTTTTGCCGCACCACTTCTGCATCCAACGGCAAATCCCCATTTGGCCCAAACAACTTCGGGAACAACCCAGATTGCAACTTACCCACCATCACATTGCAATCCGTCACCGTCAACGGGCCACCTTTGCAATAACACGCAGGGCCAGGATTCGCGCCAGCTGACTCTGGCCCCACCCGATACCGCGATCCATCGAATTGCAGAATCGAACCACCACCAGCAGCAACCGTGTGAATTGCCATCATCGGCGTTCGCAGACGCACACCAGCAACTTCCGTCTCAAAGGTGCGTTCATATTCGCCTGCATAGTGGGCGACATCGGTGGAAGTACCGCCCATGTCAAAGCTGATAATTTTGTTAAATCCCGCCATTCGGCTTGTTTGCACCGCCCCAACAATTCCCCCAGCAGGGCCAGAGAGAATGCTATCTTTACCTTGAAAAGCTTTAGCATCTGCAAGCCCGCCGTTGGATTGCATAAATTGTAAGGACGGGGAAAGCCCACTACTGTTCGGATCGGGCAAACCTAACCCTCCTCCCCCTTCCCCACTAAGGGAGGGAGACTCGCCCCTCTCCTCATAGGAGGGTTGCGGAGAGGTTAACCCAGATATATTGTTTCCGCCCGTACCACCCAACTGACTTGCAACTCGATCCACATATCGCCGCAGAATGGGCGACAAATAAGCATCAACAACAGTAGTATCGCCGCGACTCACCAACTTCATTAATGGGCTGACTTCGTGAGATACCGATACTTGAGTAAACCCAATTTTTCGCGCCAATGCTGCAACTTGTTTCTCGTGTTCTGGGTAGCGATAACCGTGCATGAAAGCGATCGCGCAAGACCGAATGCCATCATCGTATGCTTGTTGAAGAGATGTTGCATACGTCTCTCCCAGCGGAATTAACTCTTCCCCTTGGGCGCTGTAGCGTTCCTCCACCTCGATTGTTCGCTCATACAACATCTCTGGCAGTACAATGTCACGGGCGAAAATATCGGGACGGTTTTGATAACCAATGCGGAGAGCATCGCCGAAACCTTTGGTGATAATTAGCAGAGTGCGATCGCCTTTGCGTTCCAGCAGCGCATTCGTCGCCACCGTCGTTCCCATCTTTACCACTGCAATCTGTTCCGAGGGAATCGGTGCATCAGCAGCAATACCCAAAATATCCCTAATTCCCTGCACAGGCGCATCAGCATAGCGTTCCGGATTTTCCGACAGCAACTTATGAATCACCAACTGCCCATCGGGACGACGCGCCACAATATCAGTAAACGTACCACCCCGATCGATCCAGAATTGCCAGCGGTTATCAAAGGTGGTATTCATCGCTATTGCTCCTCAAAATAAAAGGATTTCTATAGCAATCCTAAGCGATTTG
Organism: Trichocoleus sp. FACHB-6; assembly: GCF_014695815.1. Classification (NCBI taxonomy): domain Bacteria; kingdom Bacillati; phylum Cyanobacteriota; class Cyanophyceae; order Leptolyngbyales; family Trichocoleusaceae; genus Trichocoleus; species Trichocoleus sp. FACHB-6. The sequence goes on along the minus strand of NZ_JACJOY010000057.1, from coordinate 85,791 downwards.
TAAAATGTTGCTCAGCGGTCATTGAGCAAGAAAATTTTATCGTCCTAACCCTCCATCAAGGGCGAGGCTTTTAATAGTATCCAGTTCCGCTTTGTTAAACAGGGAACAGGGGGGATCGCCACAGGAATAAGAATTGTACTATTAATCGTAATTTTATATATCCCCTTTTAGAGTAATGAATTATTTTTTTGTAACCGTGCCTCTGTTAGTTCGATCATAGATAAAAGTTTGGGCTGGTATTGGAGATAACAATTCTTAATAAATTGCATTTGCTTTTGCAATCATGGTATTTCATATAGATAGCTAAGTATAGAAATAAATAGATCAAATCTATAGTAATCATAGCTTTTTATCTATATAAGTTTGTAGCCACCTTCTAATCTCCATTCTCCATGCAACTCACCAACCGTATCCATTTCAGAAACCTGCGCGGTGACCTCTTTGGCGGACTCACAGCTGCGATTGTCTCCCTACCCCTGGCGCTGGCATTCGGCGTTGCCTCTGGTGCCGGACCTGTCGCCGGACTCTATGGCGCAGTCTGTGTTGGCTTTTTTGCCGCCCTCTTTGGAGGTACTCCAACCCTGATTTCTGAGCCAACTGGCCCCATGACCGTAATCATGACAGCCATCGTGGCGAGTCTTACAGCTGCCAATCCAGAAAACGGCATGGCGATGGCGTTTACGGTTGTGATGCTTGCCGGGTTATTCCAAATTATCTTCGGTATCTTTCGGCTGGGGAAATACATCACGCTCATGCCCTACAGCGTGATTTCCGGCTTTATGTCTGGAATTGGTGTAATCCTAATTATCCTGCAAATTGCCCCATTTCTCGGACAGGCAAGCCCAAAAGGTGGTGTACTCGGTACAATCTCTAACTTGCCCCAGCTTTTAGCAAATATTAATCCTGCTGAGGCGGCTTTGGGAGCGCTGACAGTGGCGATTCTTTTCTTGACACCATCAAAACTGAAGCGCTTCGTTCCACCCCAACTGCTGGCCCTGGTACTAGGCACAGTTGTTTCTCTGATCTTGTTCCAAGGGACTGACATCAGACGGATTGGTGAGATTCCAATGGGTCTGCCGAGCTTAATTCTGCCAACCTTTACCGCGAATCAACTCACGGTGATGCTAGTTGATGGGGTAATGTTGGGGATGCTGGGATGTATTGATACATTGCTCACTGCTGTGATTGCAGACAGCTTAACTCGCACCCAGCACAACTCTGATAAAGAACTGATTGGTCAAGGTATTGGCAACTTGGTTTCTGGACTGGTTGGTGGATTGCCCGGTGCAGGGGCAACAATGGGTACGGTGGTCAATATCCAAACGGGCGCTAGCACGGCAGTTTCAGGACTGACTCGTGCATTGCTGCTACTGGTTGTTGTCCTCTGGGCAGCACCTCTGACGCAGCCGATTCCGATGGCAGTGCTGGCGGGGATTGCGCTCAAGGTGGGAATTGATATTCTCGACTGGAGTTTCCTGAAACGCTCACATCAGGTTTCCGTCAAGGGTTCACTGATTATGTACGGCGTGTTGCTTCTGACTGTGTTTGTTGACTTGATTGTGGCAGTCGGCGTTGGCGTGTTCATTGCTAATATATTGACAATCGAACGTTTGTCAAGTCTGCAATCTCAAGATGTGAAGACGATTACCGATGCAGACGATGCGATTTTGCTCTCGGAAGAAGAGAAGCAGCTGTTTAATCAAGCCGATGGGCGTGTGCTGCTATTTTACTTGAGCGGGCCGATGATCTTTGGTGTGGCGAAAGCGATCGCTCGCGAACACGCAGCTATACAAAACTCTCAAGCCCTGATTCTTGATCTGAGTGATGTTCCCCTGCTGGGTGTGACAGCTTCGCTGGCAATTGAGAATGCTATCAAAGATGCTTGTGACAAAGGTCTTGAGGTGTTCATTGTCGGTGCTACTGAAAAGATCGAGCAACGGCTGGAACGCTTTGGCATTCTGAACCTCATCCCACAAAATCACCTGGTGCGGAATCGTGTTGACGCACTACACCAAGCGGTTGCGTTAGTAAATGCACAACCAGCGATCGCGAGAAATACAGCCCAGGGGGACATTGGTGATATTGGATACCAGCCTGCATAAAGCGGAATCCGCCTGTTAAACTGAAGTTTGTTTTTGACACGCCCTACCTCATAGACGCTATGAGGTAGGGCGATTTATTAGGGCAGCGTTAGTAAGTTTATTAGACTGAATGCCTTTTGAATTCAGCCTTTTTCGGGCGCTAAGGCTAAATTACTGGCTGTTGTACCACTGATTAGGAGTAGAACAGCCAAACTGCGATTAAGATACATATATTTCCCGATTGAATAAATAAGCAATCTGCGTCATTAGACTAGGATTTTGCTTTCATTGGTTTAATCTGACATTTAATATCCACTCCTTCCGGCAATGCCATATATCACCAACCCTAACGATATCAGCTCACAGATTGCAGCATATACTCAGGCGAAAACTCTCTGGGTTGATACAGAAGTTGCTGACTACAACACCAAAAAACCACGACTATCTCTGATTCAGGTATTAGATGAATCCACAGACTTGAGTGGCGATCGCGTCTTTATATTAGATATCTTAGAATACCCGGATATCACCGAAATATTTATTGAAAAAATTATGTTAAATCCGGCAATTGAAAAGGTGTTTCACAATTCCAGCTTTGACCTAAAATTCTTGGGTAAAAATAAAGCTAAAAATGTAATCTGCACTTTAGAAATAGCCAAAAAAATTCCCTACTATCTGCTACCAGTGCCGAATCTGCAACTGAAAACCTTGGCAGAAAACCTATGTTATTTCCCAAATGTGGACAAAACCCAAAGCCAAAGCGATTGGGGACAGCGACCTTTGACAAAAAGCCAGCTACACTATGCAAAAATGGATCCAGTCTATCTGGCTCACGTACATCATCGGCTGTTGCAATTAACTCAGCTAATTAATCCAAATCCAGCTAACGAAGATTTAACAGCACTTGCTCAACGCTATCGAGAAATTGAGCATAATTGGAAATCACTGGATACAGAAATCAACCATATTAAAGACCGAATTAAAGCAGCAATGCAGGCACAGAATTTATCAGAAAGCGATTATTTTAAACTCTCCAGCTATGAGAAAACTACTAAAAAAGTTTCTTTTGACGAGTTGGCAAAATTTGCCCAAGAGCGAGGTATCAACTTAGATTTTCCGATAACGGTGACGCAAAATTTACAAAAACAATTAGGATTGACAGATGGCTTGCCCATACAAGAGGAGAAAAGCATTAACTCACGGCTAAATTTCAAAGAAAAAGAACAAGATGAGGCTGATGATGATATTCCGTTTTAGCAGTCATTTTGCCTGCAATAGCCATAAATAGTAGCTTGGGTTAAGCGATCGCGCAACCCAACGCATACCTTAATTGAAAGTTAGGTGAGGTTCCTTCAACCACCCTACAGAGATTACGGGTTGAAGATCGGGCTTGATATGATGGGTAACACCCACCATACTAACTTTTATCCGGAATAGCATAATACTCTCTTGTAAGCAACCTCCGTAACTCACCAAATTCTTAAAGAGGTGTATATTATGCTTCCAGATTTATTAAACCGCAAACAGACTCACTTTTTATTGTGGCGACCCGGAAAAATTGACCCAGCACCAACACTTTACATCGGCAATTTTCAAAAAAATAGTTCAGAGGAATTTTCAAATTTTCAAGAATTTGACCTCATTCAATCGAAAGAATTTCCCGATGTGTGGCAAATACCAGCCGCAGATTGCAATTTAAAAAACGGACAAGTGTACTTTTACTGGTTCAAAGTACGCGATACCGATGCTTATCATGGTAAAAATGAAATTTATTATTGCACCGATCCCACAGCTTACACAGTTGATCGGCGTTTCATTGCTCCGGAGGGATTATCAGGGGAAGGTAGTAAAGACCCAGCCAGTGTAATACTTTATCAGGATGAAATGCTGATTCCGTGCGATCCGGAGGGTCAAACTGCGAATTGGCAAGGGGATACTACAGAAAAGCTGCAACCGAATAATCGGCTAGTTATTTACGAGTTGCCCACACGCTGGACTAAAATTAATTCGGATGGGAAAATTCCTGAAGGAAATGGCACTTTTCGCGATGTACTGGCGCTAGTAGAAAAACAAGCGATCGCGCCTAGTTTTCTTGAAGTTAAAGAACTTCAGCAAGGTCACGCTCATTTAGTTGAATTGGGTGTTAACGCCCTGGAACTTTTACCACCGCAAGATAGCGATGATAAAACAAATTGGGGCTATGGTACAGCTAACTATTTTGCCGCAGATTTTGATTTAGGTTGCCCGGATAGTCAGAATGCACCCACGGCTTCTATCGACTTAGTCGATTTGATCAAAGTTTGTCATCAGTATGGAGTGCGGTTTTTCCTTGATGTTGTGATGGCTTTTTCTCGCAACAATCCTTACCACAACGTCAATTTTCTGGATTTATACATCAAGTTTGGTAGCGGCGATCCAGAACAAGGAAATCGGGATGGATTTGGCGGAGATTTATTTAAGTACAATTATTGGGTGGAAGGCTATCACCCAATTACAGGCAAATTTTCCCGATATGTTCCGGCGCGTGAATACATGAAAGCCCACATTGCCCACTGGATAGATTATTATCGCGTGGATGGTTTACGGCTGGATAGTGTTAATAATGTTAGCAATTATGACTTTTTACAAGAATTCAAAGACTATGCGCGATCGCTTTGGCAAGAACGAGGCGGAAAGGGCGATAAATTTACTGTAATTGGTGAAGAACTAAGCGTACCTCTGGATTTAGTTTATCAAAATCGTCTCGATGGGCTGTGGAACGAAAAGTTTAAGCAGATTATCCGCCGGGTAATTTTAGGAAATAGTGCTTTTGATGAACCCAGCTTTGAATGGAGTGTCCGGAAACTCATTGATTGTAGAAACTTAGGTTTTACAGATGGTTCGCAAGCTGTTAACTATCTAACTTCTCATGATGTGGGAGGATTTGGAAACGAGCGAATTTACAGCTACTTGACTAACAATGGAGTTTTTGACACAGAAAATCGTATTAAATTAGCTTTTGTTTGTCTTCTCACTGCTGTAGGGATTCCGATGATTTTAGCAGGAGATGAATTTGCCGATCAAAATGACTTGTCTACTTCAGATGACCATAAAAAACAAGTTGATCCAGTTAACTACAGCCGCATGGATGATGATTGGCGAAAGCGTATTTTCGGCTACGTTTCCAGATTAGTAAACTTCCGCACTACTTCTGACGCATTAGCAGTAAACGACACGAACTTTATCCATGTTGATTTCAATGAAGGTAAGCGCGTTATTGTTTGGCAGCGAGGAAAAGACGAAAACTTAGTAGTCGTGGTAGCGAATTTTTCTGAATATGGCACGCCCGATCCTAATAATCCTAACGCTAAGTATGTTGTACCAAATTGGCCTGCAACACGCCCTGGCAAGCAGTGGAAAGAAATAACGCAAGAACGCATGGTTTCCGGAGAATGGGCTGGGAAAGAGCCAATTTTTCCGTGGGAAGCTAAAGTTTACGCGCTAGTTTAATAAAACGCAAAGGGAGGCAAAATAGAATTTTTCTGTGCGTCCCTTTGCGTTAAAAATGATTCCCCCTTTACAGACGGCGAATGCCCTCGCTTAAACCGCGACAAACTCCGGTGAGGAAGTCTAAATCGAGGGTGTCGATGCGATCGCTTGTCTGATGGTAGTGGGGATTTCGCATAAAAGCCGTATCCGTCACCATCATCGCCCGATAACCGTTGTCCCAAAAAGGAGCATGGTCACTTAGTCGCGTCTGACGGACAATTAAACCTCTATTCGGAACAGGCAACCACTCAGCTGGCGTGCCAACTTTACGAATGTTACTGCTAAGACGAATCAAGTCAGGAATTGCCGTTAAATTGCCAATTAAAGCAATAAAATCACCCCGATTCGGGTAAAAGCGTTCTAAACCAGCCGGATAGCGTTGCGAACCAGGCGTAGAATCGCAATATCCCAGCATTTCTAAAGACAGCATCAATCGTATTGGTTGCCCTTGCTTCTTCAAATCAGCTGCATATTGCTGACTACCCAATAAGCCGTATTCTTCCATATCAAATGCCACAAATTGCATTGGATATTTTATTGGTTCTGCCGCGAAAATTCTCGCCAATTCCAACAGTGCGGCGACACCAGTAGCATTATCATCTGCGCCAGGAGTTCCAGGTACAGCATCATAATGAGCGCCGATTAAAATCGGTGGTTTTTGATTCTTGGCACTAGCTGGTAAGTTCAGGATTAAATTTTGATGGGTTTTACCCCTTATCTGGAATTCATGGGTTTCTACTGTTCCCCACTGTGCCAAATGTTCGCGGATGTATTGCTGGACATAAAAATGTCCAGAACTTGCCAGATAAGGATCGCGATCGCGGACTATCTGCTTAAGATGTGTATGTAGCTGCTCTTTTAAATCCAATTTCCTATCCCTCCTGATTTTCCCACTAGGTGACAAAAATAGTCTCCCCTGTGAGTGCTTATGAGGAATGAACCTCTAACCAATTAATTAAATCGGTTACATTAGAAAATTCTAAAAATGCTTCTGCCAAATCTTCCAATTGGGAGATAGATAGAGTACGAATCTGTTCTTGCAATTGAGGGGTAATAGTACCAAACCGACGAGTAAGCTGACGCAGTAGCAACGCCACCTCTCCCTCTTGGATTCCCTCTTGGCGTCCCTCTTGGCGTCCCTCTTGGCGGATGTATTGATAGAACGTAGATTCTCGCATAATGTCCTCCCTCAATAATTGACGAATTAAATTATCGTTAAACCGCAACCCCGCGAGAACCCCAGCACAAGCTGACAGATTCGCTCTTTCTTCGCGTGACTCAATCCTAGCGACTTGTGCAGCGACTTGCTCTAGTAAAGTGTTAGGTGAGTCACTTTGAGCTAAAGTGGCGAAAGGTAAAAGCGCAGGGTTTGCTAGGAGTGGCGCGGGGTCTTGCTCCCACAGACGAATTACTCGGTAGCGATGTCTGGTATTGACAGCTTCAAACTGTTCGGTAAAAGCAACTTCTGAGGTAGTACGCCTTAAAAATAGGACAACCTGCTCAATGTGACAACCGTACTGGCGATGAAGTCTCATCCAGTAGTCAAGCATCCGCAGTGGTAATGGCGGATTAGATACTGGTAGGGTTTGAAATTCTACGTGCAGGATTTGGTTATCGGTTTGCAGAAATGTTAGAGAATCACCGCGAATTGGTTCTAGACTCAGTTCAGTTTTAAGTACCTGGATATCGTCAGTGTCAACTGAGAGTAACCAACGGGCAAATTGGCGCGGATACTTTTGGGCAAGATATTTACAAGCGTTGTCGTAGTTCAAGAAAGATTCGGTGTAGATAGATAATTTAAAATATTATTCTCTCACCGAGAGTAACTGATGAAAGTACACAATATAAAGTAGTAGCCTAGGTTGGGACTGAGGATGGGAAACCCAACTATGCCAGTCAAATTGGCGTTGGGTTTCTTTCGGACTTAAGACAACCTACAAACTTATTAATCCTACTCAATTTCGGCTGGCAATGTAAACAAGCCATCTTCGCCAGGCTCAAAGTCCAGCACTCGCACCACAGCACTGATATTCAAAGCACCGTAAATGTGAGGAAACTGCTCTCCCGCATCTAATCCTTCATATCGGATTTCTGGCTCTACTTTTTCAGATTCAATACACAGGATAACTAAACCAGTCTGGTAGCGAAAAAAGTTATTAGCTACTTTAATAACTTGCTGCGGTGTTGAGCAATGAATAAAACCCTCAGAGTCTAAAGTATCGCCGCGATATATTTTTGTTGACTGTGCTTCTTTCCATTGTTCGCGCTTCGTGATATGCAATATGATATTCATACAAATCTCAAATTTTAGGTACGTAGTTATCAGGAGTCTCGGCCTCCCTATTCATTTCCAAGCCGCAGCCTAGGAACGATATTTTGAAAGCTTGGGTAGGTAGGCTTTGTTTATTTAGCTATGATTCCCCTTTGTCGGGGGTATTATTAAACAAATTCTCCTTTCGCTACCATAATCACCTTTCCCCCTACAAATACCTCAATTGAATCAGCATTCTTTTCAGCTTTTAACAACAGCAAGGAAGGTCTGCCAATTTCATACCCCTGTTCCACTCGGATATTAATGGGTTTTTCTCCAAAATAGGAATGCTGCGCTAAATATCCAGCCAAACAACCATTCGCACTTCCCGTGGCTGGATCTTCTGGAACCCCAAGATAATCAGCGAATACGCGCACGCTTAGGTCATTCTCTGCATAGTAGGTTTCCGGACAAAAAACCAGTATGGATTTTGCCTGAGTGGTATCTACAAGCTCAAAGTATTTATCTTTGTTGATTTTGATCCGCTTTAAGGAGGAGTGAGTTTTCAATGGAACGATGATAAACGGAACTCCAGTGGAAACTTCTTGAATTGGAAATCGGTTATCTATCTCGCTTGAATCTAGATTTAAAACTTTGGCAAGTGTATCTATTTCCAAGTTTTGGTTAAAAGCAGGCGCTTTTTGCTGCATCCATAACCATTCAACTGCTTGCTTGGCGTAGTGCACGGTTACAGGAATTTGTCCAACTTTCAAGTTTAGATTCAGGGATTCAACTGGTTTATTAATAATTCTCTGCTGCAAGATATAGGCAGTACCTAGTGTAGGATGACCTGCGAAAGGTAGTTCTTGCTCCGGCGTAAAGATTCGCACGTCATAACCACCTTCGCGAATATCTGGAGATATCACAAAGGTGGTTTCTGAATAATTCATTTCTTTAGCGATTCGTTGCATTTCACCATCAGAAAGTTCACCGATATTGGTAAAAACTGCCAACTGGTTTCCGGTGTATTTTTCTAGAGCAAATACATCCACAATGTAGAAGGTGAGGTTGTCCATATTTGGTAAAAATTGTTGCGTTGTTGCGATCGCTATTACGGTACCCAGAGGCTGGGATCGCCCTAGACTGTACAATTAAGGATTGAGCAGATATACTCTTATTGGAGTTATGTATACTGGGTAACGATTAGCTACCCAGAGTGCATTGTAACCAAATATTTAACTGCTCATGCCATTCTTCGGACTTTTTTGGGTGACATCCTGGTTCAGTTATTTTTTATCGTCTAACCAGGCGTTGTTGAGGGTACCAGATTATTTGTCGGCTGCTCTTCCGTCCAAGGTTTTGTCGGCTGTGGGTAATCCCCTGGAAACTTATAATCCCGTAGTTTTTCCGGCACAATTCAACTTAGGGGGCTTGCATTCTCAGAAATTTAGTGCAGTTTTACCTAGCTTGGGTTTGCAGGCTGGATCGGGAATAGGAGAGCCTCTACCAAACAAAGACAAAGTAAAATCGGCTGTTCAATCTATCCGCTGGATAGATGCGTTAGACAATGATCTCTGTGTTCCAGCGTCAGAGCAAAGCAATGAATCTGCGCCCTTTACACCAACAATTATTTCCAAATCTGCCTCATGGATTGAAGTACCAGGCAGTAGAGTATTAAAGATTAGTTTCCCTCAAAGAATAATGCAGGTTGTGCAGAATTTGTTAAACTGGCCTGCTCGTTTTGAGCCTAATGAAAAAGCAAAGCCTGCGCCTGTTGCTGTAGTTCGGACTCGCTACAAAAGTGAAGCAGGGGAGAATTTAAACAGCTCTAAACTCAGTCAGCGGCGAGGATTTTGGCTGTCATTGGCGAAGGGAAAAAAGAATTCTTCTGGCAAAAAAGCCACAGAACACGAGCAGTTTCAAGTCTGGGTGAAGGGAAATTTGATTGCCGAAATTCCCGACAAAGTTGAAGCTGAAGCTTTTGCCAAGCGTGTAGCGAAACTTTTGCAAAACCCCAATGTGGATGGTTCACAAGTGCAACCAATGCTATTGTATGGGATGCCTGGGGGGAGGTTAGGCAATAACCAGTTGTTTGCCATTGATGAAGCGATCGCATCCAATCTCGATCGCAATGGAGAACTATTGGCAATCGAATGGGTGAATAATCTCCGCGTCGCTTTGGGCGCTGCACCTTTAACCTTGGTAAAAGCACAGGCGCAACTGCACGGATTAGTCTCCACAGATGACAAATTTGAAGGTTTTGCCTCCTGGTATGGAGACTATTTTCACGGGCGCTTAACAGCAAACGGCGAGAAGTATAACCAGTACGCACTAACGGCAGCGCATCCCTCTCTACCGTTTAATACCTTTCTCAAGGTGACAAATACGAAAAATGGGGATGCTACCATCGTCCGAATCAACGATCGCGGCCCCTACATTGCCCCCAGGACGCTTGATTTATCGCGGACTGCGGCACGCTGTATTAAAAGTGAAAAGGCTGGTGTCGTGCCGTATGAAGCGGTCGTTATGAAGCAGCTGTAGCCTAAGCCAAATTCAGTTGATTACCCGCAATGAAGAGTCACCCCAGCCCCTCCCCGGTTGATCTCTCTAGGGGTTGGGAGTGGGGTTCTTTGATTATGGACAACTAGACAGACGGATTTGAAATTATTAGCCAGTAGCCCGCTGCTACTGGCTAATAGCTAAACAGCGAATCGCCTCTAAAAGCCCTCTGGCTTTATTGAGAGTTTCTTCATATTCTTTTTCCGGGTCAGAATCCGCAACCAAACCAGCACCAGCCTGAACTGAAACGGTATGTTTACCGCCGTCTTGGGGGCGGACAACCATCGTGCGGATAGCGATCGCAGTATTCAATTGTCCCTCAAAGTCATACCAGCCATAAGCCCCAGAATATGGCCCGCGACGACAAGGTTCTAATTCCTTAATAATCTCCATCGCCCGAATCTTGGGCGCACCGCTGACTGTCCCAGCGGGGAAGCAAGCTTTAAGTAAATCCCAAGCGGTTTTATCGGGGGCTAGGAGTCCCACAACGTTGCTGACAATGTGCATCACATGAGAGTAACGCTCAATTACCATCAGTTGATCGACTCTCACCGTACCGCTGGTGCAAACGCGCCCCATGTCATTGCGTCCCAAGTCAACTAGCATGACGTGTTCGGCAATTTCCTTGGGGTCTTGAAGTAAGTTTTCCGCAAGGCTGTCATCCTCCTTCGGCGTTTTCCCTCGCGGGCGCGTTCCAGCAATTGGTCTGACGGTAGCGATCGCTTTCCCTTCTGGAGAAAGATCCGCTTTCACCATCACCTCTGGAGAAGAACCAATAATTTGCCAGTCGCCAAAGTTGAAATAAGCCATGTAAGGCGAAGGGTTAATTAGGCGCAGGGAACGATATAAGGCGAAGGGGTCGCCGCTATACTCAGCCGAGAGTCGCTGGGAAAGTACAACTTGGAAAATATCCCCAGCACGAATATAATCTTTTGCCTTTTGGACGTTGGCGCAGTATTGTTCGCGGGAAGTATTGCTGGTATATTCACTCCCCTCTCCGGTTGGCGGAGTCCATTCTAAAACTGTGTCTTTCCCGGATAAGGGTAGCTGGAGTTTGCTTACCAGTTGCTTAACGCGATCGCCGGCTAACTTGTACGCAGTAGCCAAATCCACATCAGGATCTCGCAAATCTGCATAAGCGATCGCCCAAATTTTCCGCTTCACCTGATCGAAAATAATCAGATTGTCCACCTGCATCCACAACCCATCCGGCAAATCCTCTTCAGTAGCTGGATAAATCGGTACGCGAGGTTCAATCCAGTTAATTAATTCATATCCCCAGAAGCCAAACAATCCCCCAATTCCTGGCGGTAATTGAGGCAACTTTACTGGGTGAAAGGGTTTTAGACAATATGCCAATGCCTGAAACGGGTCGCCTTCAAATGCGATCGCATTCCCGTCCCGATGAATTTGCCTAGTCTTCTCTCCCCTCGCCTCCAACACCCACAACGGATCGCATCCCAAAAAACTGTAGCGTCCGATATTCTCCCCACCTTCCACTGATTCCAGCAAAAAGCTATAAGGCTGTCCCGCGCAGACTTTGTACCAAGCAGACACAGGGGTTTCTAAATCCGCTACCCATTCCTGGTAGACAGGTACAAAGTTGCCTTCTTTAGCTAAATCGGAAAATTGAGTAAAGTCAGGAAAAATCATAAATTTATCGGGTATTGTTCCTCAAGTGTAAAAAACACAATAAGCCTTTCAAACAAATAGGGCGGGCATTAAGAAGGAAAAAGCAATAGGAAAAAGGGAAAAATGAATAATTTTGCCTTTTTACCTTTGCCGTTTGCCTTTTTCTTGCCCACCCTACTATTTTTTATGTATTTTTGAGAACAATTGGGGCTATGTGCCTAAAGTTATGCACAACGGCGTACCGCGCCACAAAACTATCGACATTTACCCCAAAAACGGACGCTACACTTCGTAAGTTTTACGGCCGCTAAACTTCACTTTTGGAGGTTCTACATTCTCTCCTAGCCGGCGTTCTTTCTTACCTACATAGGGACGACCGGGGTTTACCTTCTCAGGGAACACGCCATCCTTCGGATGCAGATACTCCATTTCACCGTTAGGGAAGACACGGTAAATTTTGTAGTTGTTGATTTTGAACTTGGCGCGTAGTTGCTGTCCGCCCAACATAATGCAATATTCTTTGCGGGCGAGGAACAGCAAGTTTTCGCCTTGCCGCATGATGGCAGAACCACCAGTCGGCATTTCAAACACTTGCTCTTTGGGGCTTGTCCAGGTGATAGCGTACTTTTCTTCGGTTTGGGCTTTTGTTAGCAAGCCTCCGGTACTGCCACCAAATATCGGGGTTTGTCCAGTTAGAGTCTCTACCGTTTCTGGCATAGATTTTTCTCCCAACGTTTTAGGGCATCCTATCACCCAGCAAACGTCTCTATTGCCACTCTGTCAAGAACTGTAACAGTTCGTCATTAGTCAAGGGGTTGGAGGGTGGAAGGTGGAAGGTGGGAATGTTGTAGTTCCCACCTTCCCACGGCTACTGACTACTAACCATTGACTGCTTTGCCACGATGGGAACGGTGAAGTGAAACTTACTGCCTTTGTCCTTACCAGCAGATTCAGCCCAAATCTCACCACCCCAACCGCTGACAATCTGGCGACAAATTGCCAGTCCTAAACCAGTACCGCTAGTAGTTCGCCGCAAAGCGCCTTCTTCCTGATAGAACCGATCAAAAACAGCCTCAAGTCGATTGGGTTCAATACCGCGTCCCGTATCAGCAACAGTAACTTCCAGCATAGAGCCACCGTTACTGCCAGCTTTAATGCTAATTTTTCCTTTAGACGTGGTAAATTTACAAGCGTTATCTAGCAGCTTGGCAAGAACCTCAACCAGCCACTCGCCATCGGCTCTCACCAAAGGCAGGGGATTGGGGACTTGTGTAATAATCTCTGGCAATTGACCATCAGAATGACGGGCGCGGATACTGCTGAGGGCCAGATCAATGCACTCTTGCAACTCCAGTGATTCTGGGTGCCATTGTACGCGACCGCTTTCTAACCGCGAAAGGGTGAGGAAATCCTGCACGAGTTTACGCATCCGTTCCGCGTCGGAGAGAGCAGTGTTGAGCATTACCTGCCGCATTTCTGGAGACATATCAGGTTCGGTTGCCAGACTTTCCAGACAGACTTGGATGGTAGACAGAGGGGTGCGTAATTCGTGACCAGTAATGGCGACCAAGTTGCTGCGGGTGCGGTCGAGGGCTTCTAGCTGCTGGTTGAGGTCTTGCAGGTTAGCGTAGGCTTCAGCTTGAATTAAAGCACCACCGATCTGAGTAGCGATCGCTTCCACCAATTCCAGTTCATCTTCCTCGCACTCATACGGTGTCCCGCCGCAATAATGCAACTCCACCATCCCCAGCAACCGATCCTGATACAGCACTGGTACCATTAGCCAGGAAGAAATAGAAAAATTGCTCACAATAGCTTGCAGCTGGCTATTAGAGCCTGATTTCAACCCATCCCCGACAATCCGAGAATCTGTATGAGTATTAGCTACATACACTTGTTCTCGCTTCTGTACAACTTCCTGAAACAGAGGATTATTCTCCAAAGGCCAAGCCTGACCTAGCGTAGAGACAAGTCGAGAATCCCCGCTACCACTCACCCCCAAAAATTCATGATTAATTGTCGTAGCTGTATCCGTTGAGACCCGATATATTAGACACCGAGAAGCAGACAAAGCCTGACCCAACTCCTGCACTGCCACTTCCAGAATTTCATCCGGATGTAGCGGCTGTCCTGTATTGCTACCCCGGCGGATGGCAGCGGTAATTGAGTTTACCAAACGCTCTTTGCGTTCCTGAGCAGAAATAGAGCGATAAGCTTTTAGCAGTTTATACTGCCCAGCTTGCAAGTAAGTCAGCAGGCACTCAACAAACGGATCGGGGTTGGTGGCTGTTGCATTTTGAGTTAATAAATTCGCCCCAACCCCTACAACCCGTGCTACCGAAGCAATGCCGTAAGCGTTTTGCGCTTGAGCGATTTTCTCCTCCAACTCCGGGCGATACTGTAAAATCCGATTCAATAATAATCCAGCAACAGTACAGCTTACTTGCCGATCAAAACTCCAGATTCCCTCAAATCGGCGGGCTGTGTCCATCTCCAAAGGAGCTGACAGGCGGGACTTCTCTCCTCTTGCTTCTTGCCTCTTAACTTTTGCTTCTTCAGCTGTTCTTTCCCGACACACTAAGCAGGTGGCATAGTGCTGTCCTACCACCACTAAGTGCCATTCTTTACCCAAGCCGTCCTCAGGCTCAAAAGCCACAGTCTCGTAAAAGCCCGATCCGCTGGTAAAGGATGTTTCCGGTGCCGCCATCACATATACCTGATCCGTCCGTTCGGCAATCCGTCGATACCGATGAGCCTCCTGACGATAGAAACGCTCTCGCTGGAAGCTGGCAATCACCAGATGCTTGTCTGAAGATGCCAGAATTTGGTCTTCCATAGCATGAGAGAGTGCCGTTAAGGAAGACTTGAAATACATTTGGGTTCGCAGGTGAGGCAGGGCCCAGAGCAGCTCTGTCAGCACAGAAGTCGGTATGATCATTAATTTTGCCGAGTTTTGTACCCGTTCTAATGCTTATCGTACAAAACAGCGCTGCATTCTAACTTTTAAATAGGGTTTCTGTATTTATTTGCTACACATTAGGTAGCAAAAAAGAAAGTTATTATTTATCAGTTATTAATTAACAAATCTTATACCTTCTCTTTCCTCACTCTCCATCCTCTAATTTTTAGCCTTTATAACCATAATCAGCCCTACTTATCAATCTTTCTTAAGTAGGAGCTGATGTCAAATTAGCATAACAATTATGCAGAAACTTCATTTACATTAATATTTTGTAACTTTGTATACGAATTTCCTCAGTCAGTCCGCATAACTTATCATCAACGAGCGATTGACGAAACACCTGAAATCGGTTTGGGGGCAGTTGAGCGCTAAGTAATGAGGACACACCCATGACAAGCACAGCCACGCCAACAGCAAGTCTGAACAAGTTTGAAAAATTTAAAGCCGAAAAAGATGGTCTGGCAGTAAAGTCAGAACTGGAACACTTCGCCCGCATTGGCTGGGAGGCGATGGACGAAACAGACCGTGACCACCGTCTTAAGTGGGTGGGTGTGTTCTTTCGACCAGTCACTCCCGGAAAGTTTATGATGCGGCTGCGGATGCCAAGCGGCATTCTCACAGCTAGTCAAATGCGGGTGTTAGCTGAAGTCGTGCAACAGTATGGCGAAGATGGCAATGCTGATATTACCACTCGGCAAAACATTCAACTGCGGGGAATCCGGATTGAGGATCTGCCAGAGATTTTCAATCGGTTTAACCAAGTCGGTTTAACTAGCGTCCAGTCTGGGATGGACAACGTTCGCAACATCACTGGTTCGCCAGTAGCGGGAATTGATGCGGATGAATTGTTCGATACCAGAGAACTTGTGCAGCAAGTTCAGGACATGATTACCAGTAAGGGGGAAGGCAACAAAGCCTTCTCGAATCTGCCGAGAAAATTTAATATAGCGATCGCAGGTTGTCGCGACAACTCGGTTCACGCCGAAATCAACGACCTCGCTTTCGTCCCCGCCTTCAAAAACGGCACCTTCGGGTTTAACATTCTCGTCGGTGGCTTCTTCTCCGCAAAACGCTGCGACGCAGCAATTCCCCTAAATACCTGGGTGCCTCCCGAAGATGTTGTAGATGTATCCAGAGCAGTTCTCGAAGTTTTTCGCGACCAAGGCCCCAGATCCAATCGGCAAAAAGCCCGGTTGATGTGGCTTATCGATGAACTTGGACTCGAAAATTTCCGGGCATTAGTAGAAAAATATCTCTGTAAACCACTGCAACCAGCAGTCGAAAAAGACGAAATTGACTGGGAAAAACGCGACCACCTCGGCGTATATCCTCAAAAGCAACCCGGCTTAAACTACGTCGGTTTACACGTTCCCGTCGGGCGTTTGTTTGCCCAAGATATGTTTGACCTCGCCCGAATAGCTGAAGTCTACGGCAGCAGCGAAATTCGCCTCACCGTTGAACAAAACGTCATCATCCCCAACATCCCAAACTCAAGGATGGAGGCATTCCTAGCCGAACCCCTCTTAGAAAAATTCTCCACCAGTCCCCAACCTTTGACAAAAGCACTTGTTTCATGCACCGGGTCACAGTTCTGCAACTTTGCCCTGATTGAAACCAAAAACCGCGCTGTGGCAATGATTCAGGAGCTAGAAGCAGAACTTTCCCTAACCCAACCCGTGCGAATTCACTGGACAGGTTGCCCCAACTCCTGCGCCCAACCGCAAGTTGCTGACATCGGTTTAATGGGGACAAAGGTACGCAAAAACGGCAAAACCGTTGAAGGTGTGGATCTTTACATGGGCGGCAAAGTAGGTAAAGAAGCCGAACTCGGCACCTGCGTTCAGAAAAGCATTCCCTGCGAAGACCTCAAACCAGTGTTGCGCGATTTACTCATCCAGCAATTCAAAGCCGAAATCAAAAATTAGTCAGTAATTAGCAACAACAAAGAAACAAAATGACCAGACTTTCCAGAAGGCAATTCATCATCACCGCAGGAGCAGCTACAGCTGCATCTTTACTCGCTCATGGCTGTAGCTCTGGCCCTACCAACACCTCCACAAGCGCCAATAGCTCCACATCAGGTGCTTCAGGTTCCTCACCCGCCGCCACCCTAGCGGCTAACGCACCAAAAGTAGAAACACCCAACGCCAAGTTAGGATTCATCGCTCTTACCGACTCCGCACCCCTGATTATTGCCAAAGAAAAGGGTTTATTCGATAAGTACGGCATGACAGGTGTCGAAATCCTCAAGCAAGCTTCTTGGCCCGTAACTCGCGACAACTTGGAAATAGGCTCTCAAGGCGGTGGTATTGATGGGGCGCATATCTTAAGCCCCATGCCTTACTTCATGACCTTGGGCCAGACCAAGAACAAGCAACCCGTACCGATGTACATTTTGGCGCGGTTGAATACCAACGGTCAGGCGATTTCCATTGCCAATACTTACAAAGATGCAAAAGTTGGTTTAGAAAGCAAGGGGCTGAAAGAAGCCTTTGCTCAAGCCAAAGCAGGTGGTAAAAATGACCTCAAAGCTGCGATTACGTTTCCTGGCGGCACCCACGACCTATGGATGCGCTACTGGTTAGCCGCTGGCGGTATTGATCCTAACCAGGATATTTCTGTTGTTCCTATCCCACCGCCGCAGATGGTGGCAAATATGAAAACGGGCAACATGGAAACCTTCTGCGTAGGTGAACCTTGGAACGCGCAGTTAGTTAACCAGGGACAGGGTTACACCGCATTAGTGACAGGTGAACTGTGGAAAGACCACCCAGAGAAAGCTTTTGCCATGCGACAAGATTGGGTGGATAAAAATCCCAATTCTGCCAAAGCGTTGCTGATGGCGGTACAGGAAGCCCAGCAATGGTGCGACAAAGCAGAAAACAAAGAGGAGATGTGCCAAATTGTCTCCCAGGCGAAGTGGTTCAAGGTGCCAGCCAAAGATATTATCGAGCGTTCTAAAGGCAATATTGACTACGGCGACGGTCGTCCAGTGGTTACGGGTAGCCCGCTACAGATGAAGTTCTGGGCAGATAATGCTTCTTATCCTTACAAGAGTCATGACACCTGGTTCTTAACTGAAAACATTCGCTGGGGCAACATTCCCGCTGACACAAATCTTAAGGAACTCGTGGACAAAGTAAACCGCGAAGATTTGTGGAAAGAAGCGGCTAAGGCGCTTGGTGTTCCCAATGCAGAAATTCCTACTAGCAGTTCTCGTGGCATTGAAACGTTCTTCGATGGTGTCAAGTTTGACCCCGAAAAGCCAGAAGAATACTTGAAGAGTCTCAAGATTAAAAAGGCATAAATGGCTGATTGAAGGATAGCTAATTGCTAATTGTTTAAAAGCAATTAGCAATTAGTTGATGACTAATAACCAACAATTAGGAAGAAGAATGACTGCTAAAGCTGACCGCCGCCTGCAAACTAACAATCCTCAACAGTTACTGACAAGTTTTTTTCAGAAGCAAGCTAAATATATTGTGCCGCCCCTGGTTGCACTAGCATTGTTTCTGCTAGTATGGCAACTCCTCTGCCCTCCCGGTTCTAAAGGTTTGCCAGGGCCAATCCAAGTGATTGGTGATACTTGGAACCCTTACATTATTAATCCTTTTTTCGATAATGGCGGTACAGATAAAGGTTTGGCATTGCAAATTTTAGCCAGCTTAGGAAGGGTAGCAATTGGTTTTTCTTTATCTGCGATAGTTGGCATAACTGTAGGTATTATAGTTGGGGCGAATGATTTTGCTTATCGGGCTGTAGACCCAATTTTCCAAGTGTTACGTACTATTCCCCCGTTGGCGTGGTTGCCTATATCTCTGGCAGCACTACAACAAAGCAACCCTTCAGCTATTTTCGTGATTTTTATTACCTCAGTATGGCCTATTATTATTAACACAACTGTAGGCGTACAGCAGCTACCCCAAGACTACAGAAATGTCGCCAGAGTGTTGCGGCTATCTAAACAAAAGTATTTCTTGAAAATTCTACTTCCCGCAGCAGTTCCTTACATTTTTACGGGATTAAGAATTGGAATTGGTTTGTCTTGGTTGGCGATTGTTGCGGCTGAAATGTTGGTAGGCGGTGTGGGTATCGGCTTCTTTATCTGGGATGCCTACAACAATTCTTTGATGAGTCAAATTATCATCGCGCTTGTGTATGTCGGTATTGTTGGTCTGCTGCTAGATAGAATAGTGGCTTTTATCGCTTCAATGGTAGTTCCAGAAGAACAAAAATAGCGAGCTGGGGACTAGGGACTAGGTAAGAATTATCCCCAATCCCCAATTCCCAATCCCCAATCCCCAATCCCTAATCCCCAATCCCTATGTCTTTTGTAGAAATCGACCACGTAGACCGAATTTACCCACTTGCCAATGGTGGCACTTATGTAGCACTTAGGAATGTTGATTTAAAAATTAAACAGGGTGAGTTTATATCTTTAATTGGACACTCTGGCTGTGGCAAATCCACCTTATTAAATATGGTGGCTGGTTTAGATAAACCAACCAGAGGAGGTGTGATTTTAGAGGGGAAACAAATCACTTCGCCGGGGCCAGACCGGATGGTGGTCTTCCAAAATTATTCGTTGCTACCTTGGCTTTCTGTTCGAGAAAATATATCTCTGGCGGTAGATGAAGTATTTCAGAACAAGCCGAGAGGGGAGCGAAAAGGTATTGTAGAACATCACATTGATATGGTGGGGCTGCGGCAAGCGGCTGATAAACGACCGGGGCAGCTGTCGGGAGGGATGAAACAGCGGGTAGCGATCGCCCGCGCCCTCGCCCTGCGTCCGAAAGTGCTGTTGTTGGATGAACCTTTTGGGGCGCTGGATGCACTGACACGCGGCGGTTTGCAAGAAAAATTGATGCAAATTTGCGAGGAAAGCCACGTTACCTCAATTATGGTGACGCACGACGTGGATGAGGCGCTGTTGCTATCAGACCGGATCGTGATGCTGACCAATGGCCCGGAAGCGCATATCGGGCAAATTCTGGATGTGTCGATTCCCCGCCCCCGCAGGCGCATGGACGTGGTGAATCATCCTAGCTACTACGTGTTGCGGAACGAGATGATTTACTTCCTCAACCAGCAGAAAAAAGCCAAGAAGCGCCAGATACAGGCACCTATGGCAATTTCCCGCAACGGGTTGGAGAAAGTAAATCTGGAAATTGGCTTTATTCCTTTAACTGACTGCGCCCCCTTGGTGGTGGCGAAGGAAAAAGGATTTTTTGCCAAACACGGGTTAGAGGAAGTCACCTTAAACCGCGAACCTAGCTGGAAAGCGATCGCAGAAGGTGTGGGGACGGGACGGCTGGATGCTGCCCAAATGGTCGCCGGAATGCCGATGTCAATGACTTTGGGTGGTGGGGGAAAGCCGCCAGTACCAATTTGTACAGCATTGACCTTATCCCGCAACGGCAACGCAATTACTTTAAGTAAGGAATTATACAATCAAGGCGTTCGTACTCTGGCAGACTTAAAAGGAGCGATCGCCCAAAATCCTGACAAAGTTTACAATTTCGCGGTAGTGCATCCAGCCTCAATGCACAATCTGATGTTGCGTTCTTGGCTGGCTTCCGCTGGGATAGATCCAGATCGAGATGTCAACCTCACAGTGATTCCGCCCCCGCAAATGGTAGCCAACCTCAAAGCTGGAAATATTGATGGTTACTGCGTCGGCGAACCCTGGAACTCTCGCGCCGTTCAGGAAGGTTTAGGCTTTGTCATCACTACAGATATGCAACTGTGGGCTGGACATCCTGAGAAGGTACTCGGATGTAAGGAAGAATGGGCAAATAAATACCCCCAAACCCACGTAGCCTTAATTAAAGCGCTGCTGGAAGCTTGCGAATACTGCGATGACCGCCGCCATCGAGAAGAAGTTCTGGAATTACTTTGTAAGCCTGATTATGTAGGCGCTGCCGCCGAACATATTCGTCCCGGCTTTATCGACCCCTACGATCGCGGGACAGGCGAAGAACCTGAGATGATGTTGCGTTACAACCAATTCTTTGTTGACAAGGCAAACTTCCCAGAACGGGAGGAAGGACTATGGGTGATGACTCAGCTGGCACGATGGGGGATTATTCCGTTCCCGAAAAACTGGTTAGACGTTACAGAACGGGTGCGGCGCGTGGACGTTTATGGGCAAGCGGCACGGGAATTAGAGTTGACGGATATTGGACGCGATCGCGAACCGATCAAAATGTTTGACGGAACAACTTTCAACCCCGACGACCCCCTGCAATACCTCAACAGCGTCAAAATTAAGCGCCCAACCATCATCGAAGAAATCAACATCGACCAATTAGTTATTAGTAAATAGCTAATGGCTGATGGCAAAAACAATTAGTAATCCTTCATCCCCATCCTTCTCATGCAAACTGTAAACAACAGCAACACCTCATCAGTCAGTCCGCAGCCGTCAGCCTTTAGTCCGGTCATCAACCGCGACCCGTATTTGGTAATTGAGAATGTCTCCAAAGTCTATCCTTCTGCCCAAGGCCCATGCACCGTTCTGGATGGGGTAAACCTCACAGTTTACGAAGGCGAATTTATCTGCCTGATTGGTCACTCTGGTTGTGGCAAATCCACACTGTTAAACATGGTGTCAGGTTTCAACAAGCCAACTCATGGGGAAGTGCGCCTGCAAACTGCGACAATTCGCGAACCAGGCCCAGATCGGATGATGGTGTTTCAAAACTATTGTCTCCTGCCCTGGATGACTGCCTTTGATAACGTATATTTGGCAGTAGATTCCGTCTTCCCAGACAAACCCCACAAAGAAAAAGTCGCCATCGTCAAAGAACATTTGGCGATGGTGGGACTCACCGAAGCCGCTGACAAAAAGCCAACGCAACTATCTGGCGGGATGAAACAGCGGGTAGCGATCGCCCGCGCCCTTTCCATACGCCCCAAAGTTCTGATTTTAGATGAGCCTTTCGGCGCATTAGATGCCATCACCAAAGAAGAATTACAAGAAGAACTCCTGACAATTTGGCGGGAACATCGGGTAACAGTCTTAATGATTACCCACGACATCGACGAAGCGCTGTTTCTAGCAGATCGGTTAGTCATGATGACCAACGGCCCAAAAGCTAAAATCGGCGAAATCTTGAATATTCCCTTCTCCCGTCCCCGCAACCGCGCCCAGATTATGGAAAATCCTGAATACTACAACTTGCGTAACTACGCCTTAGACTTCTTGTATAACCGATTTGCTCATGACGATGAATAGTCATTGGCTATTTGCAGGATGGATGGCTAATAGCTAATAGCAATCCTTGCAGGAGTTGTAAATTCTCTTACTCTGCGCCCTCTGCGCCTCAGCAGTTCGTTTTTTTCATCAAACTAGGACTGCTTAGCCATTAGCAATAAACTATAGACTAATGACAACTGACACGACAAAAACCCTTTGCCCTTACTGCGGTGTTGGTTGCGGACTGGAGGTTTCACCTCCAGCACAACCAGGTAAAGCAGTAAATAGGGATAGTCAAGGAACTCCCATCTGGAAAGTGCAGGGCGATCGCACTCACCCTTCCAGTCAGGGTATGGTGTGTGTCAAGGGTGCAACCGTTGCCGAGTCTCTGTCCAAAGACCGGCTCCTCTATCCAATGGTGCGCGACTCCCTAGACGAACCCTTCCGCCGCGCCTCCTGGGAAGAAGCTTTAGATCGCGTGGCGAGTCGGATTAAAACCGTTCTCTCGACTCAAGGGCCAGAAGCCGTCTGTATGTATGGCTCTGGACAACTGCAAACAGAAGATTACTATGTTGCTCAGAAACTCCTTAAAGGGTGTCTGGGTACTAATAATTTTGACTCCAATTCGCGGCTGTGTATGTCCTCCGCCGTGGCAGGTTATTCTCAGAGCTTTGGAAGCGATGGCCCTCCCTGCTGCTACGAAGATTTAGATGTAACCGATTGTGCCTTTATCATCGGTAGCAACACGGCAGAATGTCACCCAATTATTTTTAACCGCCTGCGGAAACACCACAAGAAAAATCCCAAGGTGAAAATGATTGTGGTCGATCCCAGAAAAACCACTACAGCGGAAGCAGCAGATTTACACTTAGCGATAAAACCAGGGACTGATATTGATTTACTCAACGGTATCGCCCACCTGTTGATGCGTTGGGGCAGAATTGATACTTTTTTTATTGACGAATGCACCTCCAATTTTCCGGCTTATGCTGAGGTGATTCAGCACTATCCGCCGGAAGTTGTCGCCAAACGGTGCGGCATATCCGTAAAAGAACTGGAAACAGCTGCTCACTACTGGGCTGATTCTGAGCGGGTGCTGTCTATGTGGTCGATGGGCGTGAATCAGTCTTCGGAAGGGACTGCCAAGGTACGGACTATTATTAATCTGCACCTAATGACTGCTCAGATTGGTAAACCGGGGAGCGGCCCTTTTTCCCTGACAGGTCAGCCAAACGCGATGGGTGGACGGGAAACTGGGGGACTTTCCCACATCCTACCAGGCTATAGAGTGGTAAAAAATCCCCAACATCGTGCCGAATTAGAAGAATTTTGGCAACTTCCCGCTGGACAGATTTCGCCTGTTCCAGGTTTGGCGGCGTGGGACATCATCACGGGTCTGGAAACTGGCGATGTCGGAATGCTCTGGATTGCGGCAACTAACCCTGCTGTGAGTTTACCCGATTTAGAACGTTCTAAGGCAGCGTTAATGCGATCGCCTTTTACGGTATACCAAGACGCATATTACCCCACCGAAACTGCCGAATTTGCTCACGTCTTGCTTCCTGCGGCGCAGTGGAGCGAAAAAACTGGGACAATGACTAACTCTGAGCGAGTTGTCACTTTATGTAAGGCGTTTCGTACTCCTCCCGGTGAAGCGAAAGCCGATTGGAAAATCTTTGTGGAAGTAGCACGGCGGCTGGGCTTTGGCGACAAATTTCCTTACTCTACCTCAGCTGAAGTTTATGACGAATATGCTCAGGTAACACGCGATCGCGTCTGCGATATGAGTGGCATCAGTCACGCACGACTAGCAGCACAAGGCCCGCTACAATGGCCCCTCCCAAAGGAAAAGGAATCTAGACTCCCGGCTGTGAAGCGATTGTATACAGATGGGCGCTTTCCTTCGCCTGATGGACGGGCGCGTTTTGGGGCATACCATTCACGCGGTTTGGCAGAACCACCAGATCCAGACTATCCCTATGTCCTCACTACAGGCAGACTTTACGGCCATTGGCACACCCAAACCCGCACGGGACGGATTGATAAAATCAAGCAGATGCACCCGAATCCATTTATTGAGATTCATCCCCGCGATGCTGCCAATTTAGATGTTCAGGAGAATGATTTGGTGGAAGTGCAAAGTCGTCGCGGCACATCTCGTTTTCCAGCTAAAGTAACAAAAGCAATTTCCCCCGGAACTGTCTTTGTCCCAATGCACTGGGGCGCACTTTGGGCAGACAAAGCAGAAGCTAATGCCCTAACTCATCACATATCCTGTCCCGACTCGCTGCAACCAGAATTAAAGGCTTGTGCAGTGCAACTTGTACCTGTTGTTGCCGAAAAATCTGAGGGAGGTTATTTGCGTTGTGACACTAAATCTCCGGCTTTTTCTTCACGAGTTTAGCTTGGTATAAATTTGTGAAAAATTAGTCCTTTTTGGTGGAAAAGCGAACCGCCGAGCCGCTGAGGGCGCTGAGGAAAAGAAGCACACCTCTAAAGAGAGTTTTAGCAATCTTCCAAAAGAAAGAGTTAAAAAATTATAAATATTTCAAAAGGTGGGGTTCTGGGTAAATAGGCATCTTCTGTAACAAAGTCTACCGATTCCTGGCATAAGAGGGCATAAGGTTAGATAAAAATCTGACTAGATTGTCCGATAAATAGCTGTTGAGGCGAGTCGTGCGCTCGCTAGAGACATAATATGCAACGAGGCTAAAACTTATGACGGAAGCAACCGAAGTACCAGGAAAGGTAGGTAAAGCTCAGGTGGAAGCGAACGGCTCCCCAGCAACCGTCGAATCATCTGAAAATTTGACAAATGCAGGCGAAGCAACACCAACCCAAAACAAATTTGAAAGGATTAAATCCGAAAAAGATGGTCTGGTATTAAAGCAAGAACTAGACTATTTAGCAGAGATTGGCTGGGAAGCGATGGAAGAAGCCGATAGAGACTATCGGTTGCGGGTTTTGGGTTTGTTTTACCGCACAGTGACACCAGGCAAATTTATGCTGCGGATGCGGCTGGCGAATGGGATTTTAAGTGCTTACCAAATGCGGGTTTTGGCTGAAATTGTGCAGCATTACGGAGATGAGGGAAACGCCGATATCACCACACGGCAAAATATTCAACTGCGACAGATACGCCTTGAAGATGTACCAGATATCTACCGAAAATTAGAACAAGCTGGATTAACATCGGTTCAGTCTGGCGTGGACAATGTTCGCAATATTACGGGTTCACCTTTAGCAGGAATCGATCCAGATGAATTGATCGATACGCGGGGATTGTGTCGCATGGTGCAGGACATGATCACTAATATGGGGAAAGGGAATCCAGAGTTTACGAATTTGCCAAGAAAATTTAATATTGCGATCGCAGGTTGTCGTGACAATTCAGTTCACGCCGAACTTAACGATATCGGTTTCATCCCAGCCTACAAAAACGACACCATCGGCTTTAATGTCATCGTCGGCGGGATGTTCTCACCCAAACGTTACGAAGCTTCAGTTCCTATGAATGCTTGGGTTCCACCACAAGACGTGGTGGCTTTGAGCCGAGCCATTTTAGAAGTTTACCGCGACCACGGGCTGCGGGCGAATCGGCAAAAGTCGCGGCTGATGTATCTGATTGATAAATGGGGAATTGAGAAGTTTAGAGAAGAGATAGAAAAACGCTTTGGTGAAGTTGGTGGCACTCTACCTCTGCAATCGGCTGCTGAAAAAGATGAATTCCTGTGGGAAAAGAAAGATTACATCGGAGTTTATAAACAGAAGCAACCTGGATTAAACTTTGTGGGTTTACATATTCCCGTCGGTCGGATGTATGCCCAAGATATGTTTGACTTAGCCAGAATTGCCGAGGTGTATGGTAGTGGGGAAATTCGCTTTACAGTTGAGCAAAATTTAATTATTCCCAATATCCCCGATACTCGTATGGAAGCGTTTTTAAAAGAACCAATTTTAGAACGTTTTTCAGTTAATCCAGAGAACTTGATGCGCGGGTTAGTTTCCTGCACGGGGAGTCAATTCTGCGGCTTTGCACTAATAGAAACCAAGAACCGCGCTTTGGCTTTTGTAAAAGCATTGGAAGCCGAATTAACTTTACCTCAACCAATACGAATTCACTGGACGGGATGCCCCAATTCCTGCGGTCAACCGCAAGTGGCAGATATTGGGTTGATGGGAACAAAAGGACGCAAGAATGGCAAAGTCGTCGAAGCCGTCGATATCTGGATGGGCGGGAAAGTAGGTTATGAAGCTGAACTTGGTAGCCGGGTGATGAAATCGATTCCCTGTGACGATCTTAAGCCAGTGCTGCGAGATTTGTTGGTTGAACACTTTGGGGCAAAACCGAAGCAGTCATTAGTTCTTAGTCATTAGTTTGTTGCTAATGGGTAATAGGTAATTCTTAATTGCCCTTAGCCATTAGCCAATGACTAATTACCAATAACAAATAACTAAGAATATGAGTGATTTAATCAAAACGCTCTGCCCTTACTGTGGTGTTGGGTGTGGTTTAGAAGTTTCGCCGCCAGCCCAAGCTAATCGGGAAACGAATCGAGATAGTAAAGGCAATCCTGTCTGGAAAGTTCGAGGCGATCGCGCTCATCCTTCGAGCCAGGGTATGGTATGTGTCAAAGGAGCCACAGTTACAGAGTCTATCAGTAAAGATCGACTGATGTATCCAATGATGCGCGATTCCCTGGATGAACCTTTCCGTCGCGCTTCTTGGGACGAAGCCTTAAATGCGATCGCAAGTCGCATTAAAACTGTGCGTGACACCTCTGGTGCAGATGCAATCTGCCTCTATGGTTCCGGTCAATTCCTCACGGAAGACTATTATCTTGCCCAAAAACTTTTTAAAGGTATTTTGGGGACTAATAACTTTGATACCAACTCGCGTCTGTGT
Organism: Trichocoleus sp. FACHB-6; assembly: GCF_014695815.1. Lineage (NCBI taxonomy): Bacteria > Bacillati > Cyanobacteriota > Cyanophyceae > Leptolyngbyales > Trichocoleusaceae > Trichocoleus > Trichocoleus sp. FACHB-6. Next base: position 58,674 of record NZ_JACJOY010000057.1, on the reverse strand, counting down.
ATGTCTTCCGCCACAGCCGGGTATTATTACAGCTTGGGTTCAGATGGACCCCCCTGTTGCTACGAAGACCTGGAATTAACAGATTGTGCCTTTATCATCGGTTCCAATGCGGCAGAATGTCACCCGATTATCTTCAACCGACTGCGGAAACACCACAAGCAAAACAAGAATGTCAAAATGATTGTGGTCGATCCGCGCCGTACCACTACAGCTGAAGCCGCAGATTTGCATCTGGCAATTCGACCAGGTACAGACATTGATCTACTCAATGGTATTGGTTATCTGTTGCTGCGCTGGAACCGCCTCAACATTGAATTTATAGACGAATGCACCACAGGTTTTCCATCCTACACTGAGGTAATTCAGCACTATCCGCCGGAAGTTGTCTCTGAACGATGCGGAATTTCCATCCATGACTTGATAACAGCTGCAAAAGCTTGGGCTGAATCGAAGCGTGTGCTGTCTATGTGGACAATGGGTTTAAACCAGTCTTCAGAAGGTACCGCCAAAGTGTGCAGTCTGATCAATTTGCACCTCATGACTGGTCAAATTGGCTTTCCCGGAAGCGGCCCTTTTTCGCTGACAGGTCAGCCGAACGCGATGGGAGGAAGGGAAGTTGGCGGTTTGGCGCATCTTTTACCTGGGTATCGTTTGGTAAAAAATGAGCAGCACCGAACTGAAGTTGAGCAGTTTTGGGGATTACAACCTGGGCAAATTTCGCCAGTTCCCGGCCGCAGCGCTTGGGAAATTATTACTGGACTAGAGATAGGAGAAGTAGAATTTTTGTGGATTGCGGCGACTAACCCAGCGGTGAGTATGCCGGATTTGGAACGGACAAAAGCCGCCCTTAAGACTTCGCCTTTTACTGTCTATCAAGACGCTTACTATCCCACAGAAACTGCCGAATTTGCTCACGTTTTGTTACCAGCAGCGCAGTGGGGCGAAAAAACTGGCACGATGACCAATTCTGAGCGAGTAGTAACGCTTTGTCCAGCTTTCCGTCCGCCAGTAGGACAGGCGAGAGCAGATTGGGAAATCTTTGCAGAAGTCGGTCGTCGCTTGGGATTTGCTGAACAGTTTGCTTTTACTTCTTCAGCGGAAGTTTATGCGGAATTTGTGCAGTTGACACGCGATCGCGTCTGCGAACAAACTGGCATCAGTCATGCACGATTAGCAGCACAAGGCCCTATACAATGGCCCGAACCGGACAAAAAAGAACTGCAATCTTTACCCAAGGCGGTGAAAAGGCTGTATACAAATTTCCGTTTTTCCACCCCTGATGGAAGGGCGCGTTTTGTTGCCCATCATTCACGGGGTTTAGCAGAACCACCAGATCCAGACTATCCCTTTGTCCTCACTACTGGCAGACTTTACGGACATTGGCACACTCAAACCCGTACTGGACGCATTGAGAAAATTTGCCAGATGCACCCGAATCCCTTTATTGAGATTCATCCGCGCGATGCTACAAAGCTGGGTATTCAGGAGAACGATTTGCTGGAAGTCCGAAGTCGTCGCGGTACATCCAGATTTCCAGCCAAAGTCACAAAGACAATTTCCCCTGGAACTGTCTTTGTCCCCATACACTGGGGCTTTCTTTGGGCAGACAAGGCAGAAGCCAACGCCCTTACCCATCCAGTCTCTTGTCCTCAATCCCTGCAACCAGAGTTAAAAGCCTGTGCGGTGCAACTTGTACCCGTTCCAACCCAGATGGATTCATCTGAGTATCTGCCGTCAAACGCTTACTCTGAAACTTTTTCTCCACCAATTTCGGTTTGAGGAAAAGTTTTTTACCTCCTCAGCCCCTCCGCAACGGGGGGAAGGATGGCATCAAAATAAAAACGCTAGGGCAGGTGGAAGATATGAGTTAACAAAAACATCAAAATAGTTGCAACTTTTCTATTATCTCAAGATTAATTGTAAGTTAAGCCCTTGGAACGGATGCTGTTGGTATCCTATAACCCTTATTAGTTTGTGGGGAATGGTTGGGTGATCAGGAAACCCAAGGAATTCATGAGTGCTGTTGGGTTTCACGTTGTTCAACATTCCCTAGCTATGGTTGGGATTTTTAGCTTTCAGTGAACTGTATTGGATTATAAATTAGCAAATGTTTAGGGACGCGATCGCTTCGGACGCGCCAACTTGTTGTGATAACACAAATTGGGCTTTTTGGGGCTGTATAGCACAATGCATTAGGCACTTTTTGCATCCTATGGTTGCGTAAATTGCAATAGTGGATTAACTAATAATTATAAAAATAGATTCACTTATCAAAATAAAAGAGATTTAAAAATAATTTGAACTTTGGTAACAAAGTATACGAAAGTCCTACACAAACCTAACTAATCTAACAGGAAAGCCTTGTCCAGAACAAAATGAAATCAATTACCTGCATTTCAACTCAAATCCCTAAAAAAAAATTGATATTGAACAATTAAAGAAAGCCTAAGTATTCAAAATTAGTTTTCGGGTAAACAAAAGTTTTGTTTTGACTAAGTTTATACCCAATCTAGTTGTGAGAGGAAGACCGTTGTACTTTGTTTTAAAAGAGGAGATTTTTAAATGTCTGGAGTATGGTCATTTAGCGGTCGATACCGCATCTTACACTTAACCTGGTTTGCTTTCTTTCTGACATTTGTGGTTTGGTTTAACTTTGCCCCATTTGCCACAGCAGTGAAAGACGATTTGGGTTTAACGGAACCACAACTTAGAACTTTGGCTATTTGTAATGTCGCTCTCACAGTTCCAGCCAGAATTATTGTGGGGATGATATTAGATCGCTTTGGCCCTAGGATTACCTATTCATGTCTGCTAGTTTATGCTGCCATACCTTGTTTAGCGTTTGCCTTGGCACAGAACTTTGAACAATTAGTTTATAGCCGCTTGGCATTGAGTATTGTCGGGTGTGGCTTTGTGATTGGTATCCGAATGGTGGCGGAGTGGTTTCCTGCCAAAGAAATTGGCTTAGCGGAAGGTATTTATGGCGGCTGGGGTAACTTTGGGTCGGCGGGTGCTGCGTTCACTTTACCGACTATTGCCGCCGCCGTCGCCTTTTTAAGTGCGGGTCAAGTTAACTGGCGGTTTGCGATCGCACTCACCGGAATTGTTTCCGCTATCTACGGGGTAATTTATTACTTCAACGTCCAAAATACGCCCCCCGGCAAAGTTTACGAGCGCCCAGAAAGCAGCGCGGGGATGGAAGTCACAACTCAGAAAGATTTCTGGTTTATGATGCTGATGAACATTCCCTTAGTTGGGGTTTTGGGCTTAATTGCTTGGCGTTTAAATCGAGTTAACTTCATCAACACTACGCAGCTGTATACCGCTTGGGTTTTGCTGGTCTGCTTATATGCGTTCCAGGCTTACAATTGCTGGAAAGCCAATAAGAAATTGATGAATGGTACAAAACGATATCCTGCTGAAGAACGCTACAAATTTTCTCAAGTAGCTAATTTAGAATTGGCTTACCTCGCTTGTTTTGGTTCTGAGCTTGCAGTTGTTTCCATGCTGCCTACATTTTTTCAAAGAAGCTTTGGCTTAACTGCGGCGATCGCTGGGGCAGTTGCTGGAACTTACGCATTTATGAACTTAGTAGCTCGTCCGGGAGGTGGCTTGATTTCTGACAAAATCGGCAGCCGGAAATGGACGCTGGCGGCGACACTGGCAGGAACTGGAACTGGGTATTTAGTATTTAGCAGTTTGGGTGGTAATATACCGCTTTTGGTTGTAGTAATTATGACCATGACTGCTTCCTTCTTTGTAATGGCAGCAGAAGGGGCAACTTACGCGATTGTCCCGCTGATTAAGCGGCGAGTGACGGGACAAATTGCTGGTAACGTCGGTGCTTACGGCAATGTCGGGGCGGTGATTTTCCTCACTGTATATAGCTTGTTACCTCAAGGTGCTGCGGGCGATCGCATCTTTTTCCAGATGCTAGGCTTAGTTGGCTTAATTGCAGCTAGTTTTTGTGCATTCTTCCTCAAAGAACCGGAAGGCTCTCATGAAGGTGAAGAAGCAGAAGTTTTATCTCCAAAAACTGAAGTTTTTTCCCACGAACAGGAACGACATTAATTTCAACTACTACCAAATACAGCCACACCCTTGTAGGGTGTGGCTACACAAACAAAGCCCGCTTTCGCGGGCTTTATACGCGAGAGCCGCGATTAAGCGAAGAAAGCGTAGGCTCTCGCGTACAGTCGTCGGGTTTCAGTCTTATTTTTCTAAAAGTGGAAGGCTATCAAGGGATTAGTTTTGGGTAGTTTGCTTCCACAACTTCTCCAAAACCTCTATTTTCTGATTGAGAGCCGTAGCGCGATGAAGGCAATACTTGTCATACAACAATATTCCTACACAAGCGCCACTAGGAATAAGATAGGTAAGCCAGAGAAGAATATTTGCAAGTGACTCTTGCTCTTGGGGAGTGAGCATTTGCAAATTAATAGTGACAGTAGATGATTTTAGGCTTTCAGGTGTTTGGTTGGGAGCCGAGGCGCGATCGCTAGTCTTTTCCACCTCACACAGCAAACGCTCTCCCTGTTTTACACAGGATAAATGCTGTACCTTTTCTGCATCTAAAAGCGGCTCCCCGCTAGCCGCAAATGCGCCTGTCGCAGAAGCAAGCAATCCCGAAGCCACTAAACACGCAGCTAGAAAATTAAATTTGAATTTTCTAGCTGATTGAACGCCTGTTGGACTGTTTGACAAGCTGGAAGCGCTAAACCGTGCCTGTGTTTTACCTAAAACCATTTTCCCTGCCTTTCCCGCTGCACAAATTTTAAAAGTATTTTGTAGTCATTGATACTATTGTACATTTGTGGGACAAGACATTCATCACCAGATCAGGTCAATTTTGGAATTGCCCCGATCTGAAAGGCTTGCTAACAATACATCTCGGTTAGTGATAAAAAGGCTAGGCGGGAGCGAGTCTTAACCCAGTATTGGGATTGGGAAGCGATCGCGTCTGTGGAAAGTGCGGTTTGAGCTAACCGGGATGCCAAACTTGCATCTGGGTTATGTCATCTATTTTTAACTTCAGCGCTAAAAGCTACTTTCAATACATTTTCACTTTTACTGCTTGGGTAGGTTTAATTGTCTAGAGATTTGAAAAAGGCCATTCATTATTTCAGAGGATGTCTGAAAAGTCATAATCGAGACGCTTAGGCGGTGGAAATCCCCCTTTTTAAGGGGGACTAAGACTTGATTCTCCCCTTGAAAAGGGGGGGCGGGGGGATCAAGCTAACTTTTGACACTTCTGGGACATCCTCTCAACTGTCTGGGGAGAAACAGTGGATTTCTTCTCAAAGAAACCCAGACAGTTAATTAGGAAGATTTCCTAGACGATGCAGCAATAATCGGGCATTAGCAATTTTTCCCCTGGTTCTTTGTCTCTAACTAGAAACGAGAAACTCTTCTGATTCGATGGCTACTAAAATTGAGGATATTTCATGTCATCAAATGCTCAATCTCAAACAACGGCGACCGATACACTAGAAAGTAGCGATCGCGAACTTACCTACCAGCAAACAATCCTTTGTGCCGCAGTAATTGGCATTGCTGGAGGATTAGTTGCAACAGCTTACTACTACGTGCTGGAAGGAAGTTTACACTTTGTCTGGCACACACTTCCTGATGTTCTCAACCCCTACTTCCCCAGTAAGTTCCCCGCATGGAATTACGTGTGGATTGCCACTACTATTGGTGGATTTCTGGTTGGTGTCACGCTGCACTTAATGGGACTTCCCGGTGAAGTTTCCTTTGTCGTCGATAAAGTACACGATCCAGGGCGAATTTCTGTGCGCCAAACTCCAGCGATGATTCTAGCATCCTTATTTTCGATTACCGCAGGCGGTAGCGCTGGCCCAGAAGCCCCACTTGTACAGATTAATGGCAGTTTTGGCGGCTGGCTTGGTCAAAAGCTCCATCTGACCCTGACAGCGACCCGTGTGCTAACCTTTTGCGGGATGAGTGCTGCCCTTGGTGCCTTCTTCGGTGCGCCTCTTGGTGGCGCACTCTTCGCCTTGGAACTTCCCCATCGTCGAGGCTTGGAATACTACGAAGCACTAATCCCAGCCGTACTTTCAGCGATTTTGAGCTTTGTTGTGTTTCGGTTTAATACCGGGTTAACGATTGGTGGGATGTACCACTTTGCCGCTATTCCGAAACTGTCACTAACTAATTTAGCTCAGGGTGCAATTCTAGGAATATTAGGGGCGCTAATTGCTGTCATCTTTATGTATCTATTCCGGATGATCGGGCATCTGAGTGAGTACCTGCGACACCAGACAATTCTACTGGCCACGCTGGGAGGATTATCAATTGGTTTGATTGCTTTGGTTTTCCCCCAAACGCTGTTTTTTGGCGAGAAAGAAATTCAAACCGTCGTTGAAACAGGTTCTACTTTTGGGATGACGATGTTGCTTGCGATCGCTTTTGCGAAAATGTTAGCAGTATGTTGCACCCTGCACTCCGGTTTCCGGGGTGGATTCATCTTTCCGCTGTTTTACATTGGTGCGGCGGTGGGTTTAGCTATTTCACTGGCTTTCCCTGAAATCCATCCGACAATTGGGATGATTTGCATGATGGCGGCGGTGAATGTGGCGGTGACAAAAACGCCCATCAGTACCACTGTGATTTTGGGCGTACTCTCCGATACGGCGATGGTTCCGGTGCTGGTAATTGCCAGTTTTGTGAGTTTCCTGTTGACCACTCAAGTATCATTGATTAAAACGCAGCGATCGCGTACTGTCTTTGGCGGAGAATCGCCGGAAGTAAGATTAGCTGCTGGCATTGCAAATACTTAAGAATATAGCGTTTCTCAGTTGGGTGGAATATATCGCGGTTCTTTTGTTTTTGTCACCTTGGTAGGGACATGGCATTGCCATGTCCCTACAGATGTTATCCCACCTAACCCCAGAATTGTTATAGTAGGCCGTTGCTTTTAGTCCAAAAACCCAACGTAATATCAGTATTTTTTGGGTAACACTACATCTAATCCCCCAACCTCCTTAAAAAAGCGCCTGAAATTTGAGTGTAGGGACTTACCAAAATCTTCGGGCAAAACAGGGGGGCTAAGAAAAGCCATTAGCTTAGCGGTAAAAAAGTGAATTGCTATTAGTTTCTCAAACGCCACGCCCCTCAACGAGGGAAACCCGCGTACGGGGGTGGCTCCCTAACCTTACAATTATTCTTAACTTCAGTTTTGGAATTAATTGTCGGAGCAACGAACAAATCCGATGTTCGCAAAATCACGCGCGCTGTTTGGGAAGAATTAATCTCCCAAAAATCCCTCCAAAATCCAAAATCCAAAATCTAAAATCAAATGACTGATTTCTTTCAATTTGAAGCAGACTTCGTAGATTCCCTACGCTGCATTCCCATGCAAGTGCGGATGAAATTAGACACTTGCGGCGTAAAATTAAAATTACCCCACTGGCACCAATTTAGCCAAGCTGAGCGTCAATCTGTGGTAGATATGCCCTGCACCACACCAGACGAAATTCAAGCATATCGCCAATTTCTCCACCAGCGCGTTATCGAACACACAGGCATTCCCCCAGCTGACTTGCCAGTAGAACCTCACCCTCCCTGGATGGATGCAATCAACGTGCCAGATAGCATTCAGGAAAAAGCAGCTGAATTTGGGGTAACGGTGACACGCCAACAGTGGGCAGCTTTAACTCCCGCCCAACGCTTTGCCCTAATTAAACTCAGTCGCCCCAGTCACGAAAACATGAACTTTTTACCAGCACTCAAGGAATTTCACCTAATGTAAGGCATCAAGAAATGTAAAAAATCTTCCTCCGACCTTGCTACAGCATAATTATTTGGTTAAAAATGAGGCGCTTAGAGAAAAATGCTCAGGCTTTAGTAGTTAGGCTCATTTCTCTGCCAGTAAGCATTAGAGGAAGTATCAAAATGCCTTTCACCGCTAGCGTCATTTCAGCCCAAGAATGGGGAGCCAGACCTCCTAAAAAGTGGCCTGCCGAAACAGTGCCTAAATACGTCATTATCCACCACACCGATACGCCAAATTCCCCAAGCGATATCTCGAAAGCAACTGTGGATGGAGCTAAAAGATTTGCCAAAAGTGTCCAGAATACACATATGGATGTTTTTGGATGGGATGATTCCGGTCACAACTTTTTAAACACAACTGGGGGCATTCTTTTAGAAGGAAGACAGGGTTCTTTAGCAAAAGTAAAGCGGGGTTTGTGCGTTAAATCAGCTCATTCTGGAAACCCGGTTGGTAACGAATCACCGGGGATAGAAAATGAAGGCAGGTTCATGACCTACCAAATGGGGGAAAAACAATGGAATAGCTTAGTAGAATTATGTGTTTCGATTTGCGATTCCTGCAAAATTTCTCCTGACAATATCAAAGGACATCGAGACTTTTCTGCTACGGATTGTCCTGGTGATTGGCTATATGCTCAACTGCCACGTTTACGTCAAGCTGTGCGCCAAAAGTTGTCTACAGGAGGTTTGCCGCTAACTGATGATTCTTTAAGGGTAGGATCTAGTGGTGCAAAAGTAAAAGAGTTGCAGCAGTTGTTGAAAGACAGAGGCTTTAATCCTGGCCCAATTGACGGGAGTTTCGGTAGCGGTACAGAAACCGCTGTAATTGCTTTTCAAAAGTCGCAAGGACTAAAGGCTGATGGAATTGTTGGTACTACTACCTGGAATGCGTTAACAAAACCTGCTACACCGCCTCCAATTAATCTGGTTAATATGTGTAAATATTACCAGGGATTGCCTCACCAAGATGATGCGATGGAGTGGCTGCAAACGCAAATTCCTCAAGCAACTCTGGAAGAGTTTGCGAAAAGATGGCGTAACCAAAAGTAATAATTGAGTAGGGTGGGCAATGCTCGCCCTACGGAATTTTTATTAATAAAAATTTACATATAGTAGGAGCAATAATAAGAATACAAAGTCTCCCAACCTTCGTTATTAAGGTAAGCAGGGAACGAGGAATAAATCTAAATATTAGAGTTTTATTTAAAATTTAGGTGCGATGTCACGTTGCGACTACCGCACCCTATACCTAAAAGTGGATGCCATTTAGAGGTAGCATTTTTTAAAATTTTCATCATGTACAAACACACTCGAAAACGTAACCTCGAAAATATATGGTCGAAGGAATGCAATGACCTAATTCGGGGCGCAGCGGGTGGTTTTTTATTTGGAATTCCGCTGCTGTATACGATGGAAGTTTGGTGGATAGGATCGTTTACCAAACCGCCCGTACTTTTGGGGGCGATCGCATCCAGTTTTATCGGAGTTTTTCTGTTAAATCGCACGGAAGGATTCCGCAAAACCAAGGAAATTAAAGCAAGTGATGCAGTGATGGATAGCGTGGAAGCGATCGCTATCGGCATCGTCTGCGCTACTATTCTCCTGATTTTGTTGCGCGAAATCACCCAGGATACCTCTTTGAGTGAGGCGGTGGGAAAAGCGATTTTCGAGGGTATCCCATTCTCGCTAGGCGTGGCGCTTTCTCGTGCTTTGTTGAGTGGCGATCGCTATCAGGCTTCAGATGGTCAGGATACGCCTCCACCCCCAAACCAAACCAGCATGAATGCAACCCTTGCAGACATCGGTGCCACTTTAATCGGTGCCACCATCGTTGGTTTTAATATTGCGCCGACTGACGAAGTACCAATGCTTGCCGCCGCCTCCTCACCCCCTTGGCAACTGGCTATTATCGCCGCATCGCTGCTGATTTCTTATGGCATCGTGTTTCAGGCTGGCTTTACTGGTGAAGGCAAGCGGATCAAGCAGCGAGGTCTTTTTCAGCGCCCCCTGAGTGAAACTGTTATGTCCTATTTAGTGTCGCTTTTTGCCGCAGCATTGATGTTGTGGTTCTTCCACAAGTTAAGCTTTGACGATCCGTGGCAAACTTGGTTGAGCTACATATTGTTACTAGGACTACCAACAACGATTGGCGGTGCTGCCGGAAGGTTAGCAGTATGACTCCGACAAATCAAGACAGCAATTCATCAGAAAAAGAGGAAAAGCAACCGCAGCGATCGCCTGCGGAATTGACTACCTTTGGTATAGCTACATCTATTTTGGCGGCGCTCGTCGGACTGGTGCTTTATAACTGGGTTAACGATAAAGATCGTCCACCAATTCTATTAGTCACACCCAACACTGAAATTAGGCAAGCCCAAGGGCAATTTTACGTCCCATTTGAAATTACCAACTCTGGCGGAGAAACAGCAGAATCAGTGCAGATTATCGCCGAATTGCGCGTCAATGGGGAAGTGGAGGAAACTGGGGAACAGAATATCGACTTTCTCTCCGGCGGTGAAAAACAAGAAGGCGCATTTATCTTTAGCCGCAACCCGGAAGAAGGCGAATTAATCTTGCGAGTTGCCAGCTACAAATTACCCTAAAAATTTAATTTTTTACAACTTCAAATCGCCTTGTTATGGGCAGGAAAAGTTAGCTGAATGAAAAATAAAATTGTCGCTGCTAACACTAGATTTGCCTTTAAGCTTTTTGGGAAACTGACAAAACAGGAACCTGACAAAAACATCTTTATCTCGCCAGCAAGTGTGGGTATCGCTCTGGCGATGACCTATAACGGTGCTGTGGGACAGACACAAGCGGCAATGGCGATCGCTTTGGAATTGCAAGAAATGAGCTTGCTACAAGTCAACAAAGCTAATGCACAGCTGTTGAAGACGCTAGAAAATTTGGACGATCAGGTGGAGTTAGCGATCGCTAATTCACTTTGGGCGCAGCAGAAATTCCCGTTTAAGCGGGATTTTTTACAACGAACTCAGGATTTCTACAAAGCCAAAGTTACCAACCTCGACTTTAGTGCTGCCGATTCGCTGGCAACTATTAACTACTGGGTGAGCGAAAATACCAACGGCAAAATCGAGACGATACTCAACAAACTCAACCCCCAAACGATTTTAATCCTGATCAACGCCATCTATTTCAAAGGTATTTGGACAAACCCTTTCGACAAAGAAAATACGCACAATAGAGTTTTTACCCTACTCGATGGCACGCCCAAACAGCACCCGATGATGTCTCTGGAGGAAACCTACCGCCCCTACTACCGGGGTGATAACTTTCAGGCGGTCAGCTTGCCTTATGGTACTGGACGGGTGAGTATGTATATCTTCCTCCCAGATCAAGACTCAAGCCTAGAAGCATTCCACACCAATCTGAACGCTGAGAACTGGGAAAAATGGATGAACCAGTTCGACAAGATGAACGGAAAGGTCATCTTACCTCGCTTTCAATTGGAGTATGAAGTAGAACTCAAAGATGCCCTGATTGCCTTGGGCATGGGAGCAGCTTTTGAGGAGGGAAATTTTGACCAGATGTGTGCGGAACCCGTCTGTGTGGGAAAGGTTATCCACAAAATTTTTCTAGAAGTCAACGAAGAAGGCACCGAAGCCGCCGCCGTCACTGCTGTGGAGATGCAAAGAGGGCTTTCAGCACCGACTTTTACCATGATTGTTGACCGCCCATTCTTCTGCTGCATTCGGGACAATCAAACTGGAACTGTGCTATTTATGGGTTCAATCGTGGAACCAAAATCTCCAACATCCGATTAATAAAACAGGAGTACAGAAAATGGCTGCAAAGAAAATATTAATGATTGTGGGCGACTTTGTCGAAGACTACGAAGTGATGGTTCCCTTCCAAGCATTGTAAATGGTAGGCTACACCGTCCATGCTATCTGCCCTAACAAGAAATCTGGGGATAAAGTGCGGACAGCGATTCACGACTTTGAAGGCGACCAAACTTATAGCGAAAAACCCGGTCACAACTTCACATTAAACGCTACTTTTGATGAAGTGGAAGCAACAGATTACGACGCTTTGGTAATTCCTGGTGGACGTGCGCCAGAATATATTCGCCTTAACGAGAAAGTGTTAGAAATAACCCGCCACTTTTCCGAAACAAATAAACCTATTGCTGCAATTTGTCACGGGTTACAAGTTTTGGCGGCTGCGGGGGTTTTAGAAGGCAAAAGTTGCACAGCTTATCCCGCTTGCGGGCCAGATGTAAACCGCGCCGGGGGTCTTTATGTGCATATTCCCCCAGATGAGGCGATGGTTGATGGTAATTTGGTGACAGCACCAGCATGGCCTGCACATCCCCGCTGGTTGGCGGAATTTATGAAACTTTTGGGAACGAAAATCGAGCATCCAGAGATGGCGATCGCGTGATATATTCTCGCTTGATGCAACGCATTTTATATCCCCTAGCCCCCCTTTTTTAGGCAGGGTGGTTTCATACAATCGCAGAAAATATTGTGAATTGTGATGTTTTGTAGGGCCATGGCAATCAAACAGCCCCTACCGCCAACCAAAATCAACATTACAGAATTTTCTTTTAATAAATGAAACCACCCCCCTTTTTAAGGGAGGTTGGGACGATCGTCTTTTATTACGCTGGATGGAAGTAGAAAGCTGCTCCTAGAATTGTATAAGTAGCCAAAAGTAGCACCCCTTCTAACCAATTAGAACGTCCGTCTAGACTGATAAGATTGGCAACTATAACTGCGATCGCTACTGCCACTACCTCAAAAGGATTGAAATTCAAATCCATTGGTTGACCAATTACAACACCTACCAAAACTAAAATCGGCGCTACAAGTAAGGCAACTAGCAAGCTGGAACCCATCGCTACAGAAACCGATAGATCCATATTATTTTTCAGTGCTACACTAACCGCCGTTACATATTCTGCTGCACCGCCAACTAAAGGCAAAAGAATCACACCTGTAAAAAGTGGAGTTAAACCCAGTTGTTTTGTTGTTTCCTCTACAACTCCGACAAAAATCTCCGACTCAAAAGCAACCCCAATAGTAGCGGCAATTAAAACACCCATCCACAGCCATAAATTCGGCTTGTGTTCAGTCGCCTCAGCTCCAGAATCATGCGACGTTTCTGCCTCTAAGTCTAGTAATCCCACCTCGTAAAGATAGCTGTGAGTTTTCAAGGAAAACAGCAGCGTTAGAGCATAAACTACGATTAAAACTGTAGCTACTGTGAGGGAGAGATTGCGAATCGCTGTAGGTTCTACCCCATTTGAGGTGTAGATTACTGTTGTAGGTAAGATGATAGCGATCGCTGCCAGCGTCATCGAGGAACCATTCACCCGCGCCACAATTGGTTTAAAATCCTGTTCCTTGTAGCGCAGACCGCCTAAAAGCATTGAAAGTCCCATTACTAGCAGTAAGTTACTGATAATCGTGCCAGTAATACTTGCTTTCACAATATCAACCAATCCTGCATTTAGGGCAACTAAAGCAATAATTAACTCAGTCGCATTCCCAAAAACTGCATTTAACAAAGCGCCAATAGAAGGGCCAGTAACGACAGCTACTTCTTCAGTGGCAGTGCTTAACCAAATCGCTAAGGGTACAATGGCTATAGCTGATGTGATGAATACACTCAGCGTACCCCATTTAAAAAATTCCGCTGCAATTGAGATGGGGATAAAGATTAACAGTCCCAAAGAAATTAATTTCTTTATTTTCATAGAGTTCTGGCGGTAATTTAAGGGCATTGCCACTTTAACCGAGATCCTGCACCAAGTGGCAAGTAGTAGGGTAGGTGCGATTGAAAAAAAATCAACCGCAGAGGCGCGCCAGAACCCACAGGGAAGGGAAATAAAAGCGAAGCTGCCTAAAACTTGCTAAAAATCATCTAGCTGTTTACAGAGTTCCTCTGGAACACTACCAGTGTGGAATTACTTCTAGTAGCCGATCCCTAAGTAGTACCTACAACGTTATCCCATAAAAAGGTATCAAATTATCCTTTGCAAGGAGAACACTTAATGAGTTTACCTGGGACATCTGTATCTGTTTGGCTGGACACTACTACAGGCAATTCTTTTCCTCAATTAGCAGATGATATTTATGTAGATGTTGCCATCGTTGGCGGCGGTATCACTGGCTTAACTGCTGCCTTGCTGCTGAAACGCGCTGGATTAACGGTTGCTGTTATTGAAGCATCGCAAATTGGTAGCGGTGTCACAGGATACACGACTGCACACATCACCGAAGCTGCTGACGAACGTTACAAAGATTTGATTTCTTCGCTGGGGGAAGAAAATGCCAAACTGGTAGCGGAATCTAGTCGGGCAGCAATTGAACGTATTGCTCAATTTGTGAGTGAGGAGCAAATTGATTGCGATTTTGAGCGAGTGCCGGGATATCTTTACACCCAGAAATCTCCAGATGTTTCTGAAATTGAATCAGAGGCGGAAGCAGCAAGTAAGTTAGGAATTCCTAGTGCTTTGACAAAAGATGTGCCGCTGCCATTCGGAGTAGAATCTGCGGTGTTGTTCCCAAATCAAGGGCAGTTCAATTCTCTTAGCTACCTGCAAGGACTCGCTAAGGCTATTACCAAAGACGGCGAAAGCTTCATTTTTGAAAATTCGTTTGTTGTCGATATTACTGGCGACAAACCGAGTCGGGTTTCCACCGAACAAGGTACTGTGACGGCTCAAAATGTCATTATTGCCACTCATACGCCAATTCATGACTTATCGAGTCTCCCAGACTTGTATGTAATGACTACAAAAATTGCCCCGTATCGTTCTTACGTGCTGGGCGTGCGGTTGAATTCAGCGTTACCGTCCGGTTTATTTTGGGATACAGATGAGCCTTATCATTACACGCGCAGTTACAAAGATTTGCTGATTGTCGGCGGTGAAGACCATAAGACAGGGGAGGATGTGGATACCGAGGATCGTTTTCAGCATTTGGAAGCGTATGCGCGATCGCATTTTGATGTCGCATCCATCGATTATCGCTGGTCAGCCCAACTTTACGAACCAGTCGATGGCATACCCTACATCGGCAAAACCGCAGCCCACTCTCACATTTACATTGCTACAGGCTATTCTGGCAACGGCATGACCTTCGGCACCGTTGGCGGAATGCTCGTCAGCGACCTCATCTTGGAGCGCGAAAACCCCTGGAGCGAAGTTTTTGACCCTAACCGCGTCAACCTCCTCGCCAGCGCCCAAAAGTTTGTCACAGAAAATTTGGGAGTTGCCAAACACTTTATCGCTGACAGGTTATTCAAGTCGGATGGAGAGGAACCGTCTGAAGTTCAAGTAGGCGAAGGCAAAATTCTTAACATCGACGGGAAAAAATATGCCGTTTACCGCGATGAAACTGGTTATCTCTGCTCTCTGTCTCCAGTGTGTACCCATGCTGGGTGCATTGTTAACTGGAACAACGCCGAAAACACCTGGGATTGTCCTTGCCACGGGGGACGTTTCAGCCCTACGGGTGAGGTATTAAATGGGCCGCCAATTAATGATTTGGATCAAAAACAACTTCCCAATAGTTATACATCCAAAGGTTGAGTAGATAGTTTTTCGGTTTCAACCCACAGGTTGATAAACTCCCTTTGAGCGGTTGCTAGTGTTTAACAGTGACAAACACAAACAACCGTGCATTAGATGAGGATAATCTAGCTGTAACTCAGCATCGTATGTAGAAAGAAGTTTAATCCGTAGGATAAATGCTTTTTTGGTGCAAAAGTAGCAACAAGTTGTCCGGTTTTGTCGCTTTCTCTACTTAATTATTACCAAGATGGGATGCAACTTTAGAGCTGAGCGCTTTGAAGTATAGATGTCTATTGTGACAAGGTTATCCCAAATCAAGCATAGATATAGATGTCTATATTTATGCAAACTTTAATCTTGAATTGAGGGTAATTCAAGGGAACGGTTTTTTTCAATTTAAAAGTTCACTCACGCGCAAGGAGAATTGTATGTCACCAGAGCAAACCTTACAGCCACCCCAGCATCAAGATCATCGACCGGGTACTGAGTCAGAAATGACACCAAAACCCAAGGCGGACGATCCTAAATATCGCGGTAGTGATAAGTTACGCGACAAAGTAGCGCTGATTACTGGTGGTGATAGCGGTATTGGTCGTGCGGTTGCCATCTTTTTTGCTAAAGAAGGAGCCAATGTTGCGATCGCGTACTTAAACGAACACGATGATGCCGAAGAAACTAAGCGATTAATCGAACAAGAAGGGCGTAAATGTATCACAATTCCTGGCGATATTGGCGACGAAAAAGTTTGTCAACAAGCTGTACAACAGACAGTTGACGAGTTTGGCCAACTTGATATTCTCGTCAACAATGCCGCCGAACAGCATCCTCAACAAAGCATTGAAGATATAACAGCCGAACAGTTGGAGCGCACTTTCCGCACCAATATTTTCTCAATGTTTTTCATGACCAAAGCTGCACTCAAATACCTTAAAGAAGGCAGCGCGATTATCAACACTACTTCGGTAACGGCTTATAAAGGAAATCAGCAGTTGCTCGACTATTCCTCCACTAAAGGGGCAATTGTTGCCTTTACGCGATCGCTCTCTCAATCCTTAGTTGAAAAAGGAATTCGCGTTAATGGTGTGGCACCAGGCCCCATCTGGACACCGCTGATTACCTCAACTTTCCCAGAAGAAAAAGTTGCAAATTTTGGTCAACAAGTGCCAATGAAGCGGGCTGGACAACCTGAAGAACTTGCACCAAGCTATGTCTTTTTGGCATCGGATGACTCTTCTTATATGTCAGGTCAGATTCTGCATCCCAACGGCGGCGAAGTCGTCAACGGCTAACAATTCAAGACAGTCTCGTTACTCGTTCAAAGTCAGGCAAGCATCTTGCCTGCCTTACTGAAAAAAAAACTCACAAGATTACCATGAATACCCGAAATCAGAAAAATTCCATCAAAACGCTTTTTAGCTTGCTCGGAGTTGCCAGCGCTAGTGTTCTACTCAGTTTTCCAGCATTGGCATCTCTGAATGAAGTCAGTAGCAGTGCTAATTCTACTGGCAAAAGCAGACAATTATTAGCTCAGACTACTCCCGGTGGCACAACAACTCCCGGTAGCACCACTACTCCGGGAAGGACAACTCCTAGTGGCACGACCACAACTCCCGGTGGTACAGGTACGACAACTCCCGGTGGCACGACCACAACTCCCGGTGGTACAGGTACAACAACTCCTGGTGGCACAATAACTCCCGGTGGTACAGGTACAACAACTCCCAGTGGTACAACAACAACTCCCGGTGGTACAGGTACAACAACTCCCAGTGGTACAACAACAACTCCCGGTAGCACCACTACTCCGGGAAGAACAACTCCCAGTGGTACAACAACAACACCAGGTGGTGCAATAACTCCCGGTGGTACAGGTACAACAAATCCCGGTGGTACAGGTACAACAACTCCCGGTGGCACCACTACTCCTGGTGGTACAGGTATAACGACTCCCGGTGGCACATCAACTCCTGGTGGTACAGCAACTCCTGGTGGTACAGGTACAACAACTCCCGGTGGTACAACAACTCCCGGTGGTGCAGGTACAACAACTCCCGGTGGTGCAGGTACAACAACTCCCGGTGGCACAACAACTCCCGGTGGCACAACAACTCCCGGCGGTACAACAACTCCCGGTGCCTCTACTCCGAGCAATGGGCGATCCAATAGGGCGCAGAATTATACTCAATCCATGAGAATTGGGTACGCTGCAACCCAAAGAGGAGACTACCAGACTGCTTTGATTAACTTTAGAAGAGCGCTTCAGGCACGTCCTAACGATTCTTATGCTACACAAGCGATTCGCAATGTAGAAACTTACATTCAACGCGGTCAGTAGTCCAAACCAGGCTGTCCATTAGAAAAAAGAGGGGATGCGATCGCATCCCCCTCTTTTCTTAACCCTAACTACTATAAGTAGTTAGACTTCATTTTTCTCCCTGCGCTAATCCCCTTTCTTAAGCCCCCTTTTTAAGGGGGCTTGGGGGTATCAGATGTCTGCCTCACAAAAGTAAAATCGTATTACTTCATAGAAGCTGCCATTTCTTCCTGAATCTTAGCCTTAGCTGTTTTGAATTCAGTAGCCATTTGTTCTTTTTGCTCGTCGGTGCAATTTTTGTCAATTGCGGCGAACATGGTGCTTTCTTCTTGACGAATGTGATCGCCAACCGCTTCCATCAACTGTTTGATTTTCGAGCGGAACGCATCAGCATCAGCAGGACTCATAGACTTGATTTCATCCAGCATCTGCTTCATTTCAGCTTGCTCATCGTACAGCTCTTGAGTATCGCCTTCACCGTAGAAGGGGCGAACTTTCGGATACACAACTTGCTCTTCTGCTATAGCATGAGCGGTCAAATCTTTATAAATCTGCCCAAAATACTCTTGGAGCTTTTGAGGATCTTTAGTAGTTCCAACTTCCGTAAACAGGGTATTAACCTTGTTGTGATCCAGCCGGATTAGGGTCTGGATGTTCATATCCTGCTTGTCAGAGTTTTGGGTGAGGACGCTACCAGCTACGCCTGATAGTGCTGCCACAGCGTCCTGAACCCGCGCCCACAGTCCCTGATCTGCATCTTTGCCAGTCAGTTCGCGGACACCTACAAGTTCCAGCAATCCTTTAAGCTGTTCCTGATGAGCGCGGTTTTCAAAGTTAACCGTGTTCAAAGGTCCGATTGCTACTTCAATATCAGCGCCAACAACTTGAGCCGCTTTATGAACAACAATTCCGCTCATTACCTGACCGTGCTTGAGCAGTTCGTGTTGAATTAATTTCTGGTAAAAAGACAGTTCCGAGCCTGACATCATTTGCTCAGCCTGTTCCACAAATTTTTTCATTGTGTCGTGGGGTTCAGACTGAATGCCGTACTGAACAAGAACTGTTTCCAGAACGCCCAAGTTTTTTTGGTCGTCAGCGAGCATATTTTGCAAACGTTCCCGAACATCTTGATCGGGAGCGGAACTTATCAGTTTTTGCTCAGTGGAAATTAATAAATTTTGGATCGCTCTCATGTCTGCCAATTTTTGTGCGATCGCCATGCGCTTTGTATCATCAAGCGTCGTTACCATTCGTATTTCTCCTGTTAAATTGTCATTAAAGATATATTCCAATCATGTCACAGGAATTTTAGTAATAACATCCTTCTCTCGACCGATCAAAAAGGCTAATCTTTGATTAAATATCGCAATACCGATGGCGGCAGGCAGGATGCCTATTGTACAGTTTTACAAATGAAATAGCATCGCTATATGCACCTTCATACAGAGGCTAATAAAAAAACTTCCACCACATAGTTAGTGGTGGAAATAAAGAACTCTAGCTTTAAAGGGGATTATTAAATTGCCCCTATGATGATTTTGATTCAGCTTACTTACTGGAAGCAGCAAACTGATCTTGTACCTTGCTCTTAGCAGTTTTGAACTCGGTAGCCATTTGCTTCTCTTGCTCGTCGCTGAAGTTGTCGCGAATTTTCGCAAACATTTCGTTCTCTTCTTGCTGTACGTGATGCATAACAGTTTGCATCAACTGAGAAAGGTGTTGTTTGAAATTAGAAGCAGAGGGGTTGAGAGACTTAATTTGCTCCAACATCTGCTTCATTTCAGCTTGCTCATTGTAGAGATCCTGAGTGTCTTGGTAGTAAGAACGAACTGCGGGATAAACAATTTGTTCTTCAGCTTCCGAGTGTGCAGTTAGGTCTTTGTAGATTTGACCGAAATACTCTTGCAGCTTTTGAGGATCGTCAGTAGCTTGAGCTTGCGCGAACAGGGTATTTACTTTAGCGTGATCCATTCTGATAAGATCGCGGATCTTCATCTCATCATCAGTGCGAGTAACCACACTACCCGCCACGCCAGTTAATGCAGCAACAGCATCTTGTACGCGGCCCCACAGCCCTTGATCTGGCTGTTTTCCAGTCAGTTCGCGAACACCTAAAATTTCTAAAATACCTTTCAGTTGCTCTTGGTGAGCGCGGTTCTCAAAGTTAAGGGTATTTAAAGGAGTGATGGCAGCTTCAATATCAGCACCAACAACTTGTGCTGCTTTATGAATGAGCAGTCCAGTCATAGTTTGCTTATGCTTAAGCAATTCATGCTGAGCTACTTTTTCAAAAATAGTAAGTTCAGAACCTTCCATTAGTTTCTGAGCTTCTTCAATCACTTTTGTGCTTCCTTGTGAGGGTTCGGATTTGATACCGTATTGCACAATTACAGTGTCTAGAACGCCAAGGTTTTTCTGATCGTCGTTGAGCATATCTTGTATGCGGTGACGAATATCATCATCGGCAACCGCCGAGATAAATTTTTGCTCGTTGGCAATAAGAAGATTTTGCAGAGCTTTCATGTCTGCCAACTTCATACCAATTGCCATGCGCTTTGCATCATCAATTGTCGTTACCATTCGTTGTTCTCCACTGATAAACATAGGATCGGAATCTATACCTACGATCACATTCGTTTTCAGTATATTCATCTCTCTTTTGACTGATACCCCTTGTTATCCAGGAAAACTCTTTAAACGGTAGCTCTATTATACAAAAATCTAAAAACAGAACTTTATACATACAAAATGCTTATTTTATCTATGGTTTTATTGAGTTCAGGAGTGTTTATATTAAAAAAAATATCATCTATCTAAAATATGATTTTGAGGCATAACAATCAACCATTTAGTTATAGGTACTTATATTTACCTCCAGAGGAATAGCTCTTTGCTTGTTTATTGAGAATAAAAGCTTAACCTTCCTTCCCCCGTCAGACAGATACACTTCTTAATACAGATCGCCTAAATTGACTCAATAATAGGACACCAGGAATTCCATCTTGTGACGACTAATAACGATTCTTCTTTAGGGCAACAGGCGCTTAATAAAGCAGCAGAAATTGGGTTATCCAGCCAATTGGATCAAGCGGACAAATTGGAGGTGGACGTTGCAGCCGATCCACTTTCTCTGGTTCAGGGAAAGGTGGAGTCAGTCACCATTGAAGGGGAAGGTTTGGTGATGCAGGGCGACCTCCGCATGGAGGAACTAGAGATGGAAATGACGAACATAGACATCAATCCTCTCAGCGCTGCTTTCGGCAAAATTGAACTGAACAAACCCACCCAGGCAAGTACCCGCGTGGTGCTGACGGAAGCGGACATCAACCGTGCCTTCAACTCGGAATATGTTGGCAGTATGCTACAAAACCAGCAGGTGCAGGTCAATGGGCAACCAATGACAATTGACACCAAAAAGGTAGATTTCCAGCTACCGGGTGAGGGCAAAGTAGCATTGAATACCACCGTATTCCTACGCGAAACTGGAGAAACTAAGCAAGTTTCCTTCACAGCAGTACCCAGAGTTAGTGCCAATGGGCAGAACGTTTCTCTGGAAGACGTTCAGTATACCGAAGGCGAGGAACTCTCGGCAGAACTAACAAAAGCGTTGTTAGATAAGGCAAGTGAGCTTTTAAATCTCAGCAATTTCGACTTGGAGGGAATGTCGCTGCGGATCAAACAGCTGAATGCGGAAGCAGGCAAATTAACAGTGCTTGCGGAAGCACACGTCGAGAAAATCCCTTCAAGTTAACTATTTGTTATTTGTCAGTTATCGGTTGTCCTTGAAAAATGGCCATTAGCAATACACAATTAGCTATTAGCCAATTACCAATTACTAATCACCATGACGCAGACTCCAAATGTCCCTCCGCTTATTGAAAGTGATGAGTCAGATTATCGTGACAGTGGCGTGACCAGTACGGTTGCGATCGCAGCCCATCCTCTGCATCCCCTAATCGTCACCTTCCCGATCACTTTGCTGACCACGCCAGCAGCAGCCGATCTCGCCTACTGGTGGACAAAGGATATGTTCTGGGCGCAAGTCTCTATTTGGCTAATAGGGCTTGGGTTGGCAAGTGGCATCATAGCAGCCATCACAGGTATGATGGATTTCCTGAAAATTGAACGAGTCCGTAAGCGCAGCGCTGGCTGGGCACACATGGTACTTAATGTCGCCGCCTTGACACTGACCATTGTCAACCTAATATTCCGTTGGGGCAACACTTCTGGGGCAATATTACCTTTAGGACTAACTCTCTCAATAATTGTAGCGGTGCTTCTTGGCCTTTCCGGTTGGTACGGAGCCGAGCTAGTCTATCGACATAAAGTAGCTGTGATTGGGTACGGCGATCCAAACAGATAATTAAAGATTGGGGAAAATCCCCAATCTTTTTTAGAGTTTTAGTATTACGGGCATGGCGAAGGAAAAAGGCAAAAGGAAAACAGAAAGCTGAATAATATTTTCTTAGCCTTTTGCCTTTCCCTTTGTTATCAAGGTTAGATAAATCCTTGCCCTTTCGGACGCTCATCGCCTTCATCTGTTAAGTTTCCTTCTTCATCGTGCTGCAAATTGGCTAGTTCCTCAGCGCGTTGTGCAGTTTCAGCTTGCTCTTGTTCCTTTAAGTCTCCGGGTTCGTTGACATACATTTCGGGTTCAATAGCATAGTTATTTAGTAGACCTTCTTTGTCTACCGTGTAACCCTCTGTTGTATTAATGCTTCCACCATCTGTTTGATCGTTAGTTGGAGACTTTTCCTCATCTATTTGTGATGGAGTAGTTTTAAAAGCATTACCTTCTCTTTCTTTACGCGCTGCCGTCTCAGCGGGCACAATACCTCTGTCATAGGTATCGACATCTACACCAACTTCTGAATTCGTATTGGTTTCATTATTCATGACTATTTTCTCCTAACAAAGCAGCTTTATTACATCAGATTGTAATTTTTTTGTATAATTATATACTCTATCTTTAGAGTTAATTTTACATATATAAAATAATTAGCCCATTATGGGGTATAGATTAATACCAACAAGAACAAGGGAAATATATACGGATATAGTGCATAACTTGACGCTGGAAATAGCTAATGCTTCGAGACAGAACCCAAAGCTGGCGTATACTCATCACCATGCTAGTCATTGTGCCGCTAGGGTTATTCTCCAAGAGATACGATGGTTTTGGCTCTAAGTGGGTGAATGATTTTTCAGGAGATATTTTATACGAAACGTTCTGGTGTCTATTCGTGTTTTTGCTGTTTCCAACTCGCCAAGCTGCAAACCAAATTCCATTGTGGGTATTTAGTGTCACCTGCGCGATAGAATTTTTGCAACTATGGCACCAACCTGTTTTGGATTCGTTTCGCTCAACCGTGTTGGGAAAATTGCTGCTGGGAACTACCTTTAGCTGGTGGGATTTCCCTCATTACGCTGTGGGCTGCATCATCGGCTGGTTATTTTTGCGGAAAATTGGAAAATTTGACTAGATGAAAATCACAACTCGAAAATAAGTAGTAGGGATATCATTATTGCCCACCCGACAGCAATATTTTAAAGAAACCATGAAGAAACAAGTAAAGGTTAAACCAAATTCCAAAAATCAAAAAATTGAGGAAGCTGCGGATGGTAGCCTTATAATAAATCTGAAATCGCCTCCTGTGGAGGGTAAGGCAAATGAGGAGTTAATTCAAATTTTGGCGGAAAAATTTGAGGTGTCAAAATCTAGAATTAGCATCAAGTTTGGTTTATCCTCAAGGAATAAGGTGGTTGAAATAGATATTGATTCATGATGTTTTCTGGTTTAAGCCAGCATTCCCAACTCAGAAACATTTTCCTTAAGGTGCTAACTACCGAAACCTAGCCCAAATAAATACACTTTAAGCAAGAGGTATCAACATGACACACGTCTTACTGGTAGATGACGAAGAGGCATTACGAGCTAGTCTCAGCTATGCTTTAATCAAAGAAGGTTATCAGGTGACAACTGCGGCAGATGGGCAGTCGGCGCTGAAATTGTTTCATAAACAGGTGCCGGATGTGATGATTTTAGATTTGATGTTACCTGGGATAGATGGCATGGAATTGTGTTGGCGCATCCGAGCTTTTTCTAATATTCCTATTTTGATGCTGACAGCTAAAGACCAGGATATTGATAAAGTTTGGGGTTTAGAAGCGGGTGCAGATGACTACATTACCAAGCCTTTCAATACTCGCGAACTTTTGGCACGGATAAAAGCTGTTTTACGCGGTCGTGCTGCTGGTAATGTCAATCAATAATCGGGATTTACCTGTGTTTAACCCGCCCATATCTACCTTCAGGCAATTTGTCAGAAGTTTATCAAAAGCACATTGTGAAAATCCGAGGAGTTGATAGCCATTCGCATCCGCTGGAATTCAATTTACCGAAAACTTTTTCTCACTTACCTGGCGCTCACTGCACTGGGGACATCAATTTTGGCAAGCTATATCCTGTTTTCTTTCCATGCCTATTTTATGAGGACGAGACAGGCTGATTTAGATGTCTGGACTACGGCTTTGGGCGAAAGTGTAGCTGATGCGTTGGAGGAAAACGATCTCCGGCGGGTGGAATTGCTAGTACAACGCTACGGTTCCCCGGAATCAGTGACTCTGCGGATTTTTGGGCCAGATGGTCGCCTGCTGTTCACTTCTGCTCCCCAGCTAGATCGGCAGATAACTAATTGGTTTAGCGTTCCGGGAGTGAGGGAAGCGCTGCAAAATCAGCCGACGCAAGGGGTGGCGAAAGGTGTTCTGTCAAATGATGACAGGTTGTATGCAGCAAAGCCGATATCCCGCAATGGTCGCTTGCTTGGTGTTGTGCGGATGTCAATAACGCTTAATCAGTTTCAGCGTCAATTCCGGATAATTATTTTCACGGTTCTGGGAACTCTCTTCTTGACTGTTTTGCTGTGTGCGCTGATTAGCGAACGACTTGCACGCAATATTGCTAGACCAATCCAGGCGATGTGCAACTTTGCTATCCAGGTGGGTGCTGGTCATTTAGGCGAGAAGCTGAATATCCGTCAAAACGATGAGCTAGGTCAGTTAGCGATTGAGTTAAACCGGATGAGCGAACGACTGGCTTCGCTGGATAAGGAGAGGCGAGCATTCTTGGCGAATGTGTCTCACGAGTTGCGGACTCCGGTTAGTAACGTCCATGTGACTTTGGAGGCGCTTTCCAGTGGCGCTGATGAGGAACCGGAATTACGCGATCGCTTCATCCAAACTGCACAGGAAGAGACTATGCGCCTGTCGCGGCTAATTAAGGATTTGCTAGATTTGGGACGACTGGAAGCAGGCGTAACTGTGCTTGAGAAGCAACCCATCAATCTGCGAGACTTGATTAATCGTGCTTCGCGAGCAATGGAGTCTCGGATGCGCTCTAAGGGTGTAAACATCAGCATCAATGTTCCTGATGTTGAGCTACAAGGTGATCCAGAAAGGTTGTTGCAAGCTTTTCTGAATATACTTGATAATGCGATTAAGTTCTCGGTGGCGGATTCTCAGGTTTCTATTTCTGGAAGTGTAGAAGGTTCTCAGGTTTCTGTGCAAATTCGCGACCAGGGAGGGGGAATTAGCGATCGCGATCTTCCCCACATTTTTGAACAATTTTATACCGCAGATCGTTCCCGCAAAGGCACTGGTACTGGTTTAGGGTTAGCGATCGCGCGGCGAATTGTCGAAGCACACGGCGGAATTATTACCGCTAGTAGCACCCCTATTCAAGGTACAACTTTCACTTTTCGCCTCCCGCTTAATTCATCCTCAGAGAAAAAAAGAATTAATCCGTAAGATGCGATCGCGATCGCGCACGGCACGTAAATCAAGGATAGTATAGCAGTCCTAAACGTAAAGCCGAGATACCCGACTTCTCTAAGAAGTCGGGTATCTGAAGGGTTGGCACTTCACAACTCAAACAGGATTGCTATAGAAGCGATCGCATCGCAAAAGCACACATATTTTTTTTCTGTATTCGTTTGTTCAAAGCCTTGAGCAAGCTTCGGCATTCGGAGTCCGAACCGAGATCATTAGATGAGACAAGAAAAGAGCAAGGCAATAGATAATATTGGATTTTCCCACTCCGTTGATACCGATGAGTAAATTTGGCTCCTCTGTTTGGAAATCTAGCGTTAAGTCGCTGATTCCCCGAAATGAAGTCATTTTTAGACGCTTGACTTTCATAAGTTTGAATTAAGCTGATTGCAGTGGAATAACACCTTTGTCAAAAACGCGGTTATTGGTGCCGATGCCGCTAATTACTATTTTGTCTGCAAATACATCCAATGCAGCAAAACTCAACTCACTGACAGAATGCGCCGTCCATTCTGAACGTCCGACTTTACGAACTCCTGCGCCAGCACCACAAGTTAGATAAGTAGTACCGTTAATAGACTTTGTGCGCTCATAGTTGTGGTCGTGACCGTTGATGTAAAGTTGCACGCGGTATTTTTGGAAAAGTGGAGTTAGTGTTTCGATAAAAGGTTGATTTACTCCGTATTCACCAGATGAGTAAATCTGATGATGACCAACAACAATTTTCCAAGGCGCATCGCTGCTGCTGAGTTCTTGTTCTAACCAAGTTAGTTGAGCCTTCCAGTCAGCATTATCATTGGTATCTAGAGCAAAAAAATGTACTGGGTTGCGGCGAAATGTGTAGTAACGTCGCCCCTGCATATTAAAAGCTGGATAGCGCACTTGAGGGTCGCCGTTATCGGTGCGAATGTCGTGATTACCCAGAACAGCTTGAAATTTCACTCCGCGCTGCAATAAAACTTGATAAGGGCGCTCAAAAACATCAACAATTTTCTCAATTTCACCATTGTTGTAGATGTTGTCACCAGCTAAGATTGCCAAGTCAAAGGGCTTTAGCTGCTGATAACGACTCATGGCTGCTGCTACAGCATATTGACCTTTTGCACCAGTTCCCGTGTCTGCTACCGACACAAAGCGCAGTAGCGGGGCTCCTAGCGTTGACTCAGGCGTTGCTAGTTCGGCCGCAAGATTGAAAGAGACAGCACTCGTAGCCCTTGGACTGCGGAGTGCCTTTGCCAAAAAAGCTAGACCGAAACCACTGAGGGTACTTAAAACTAGAAAGTGACGGCGTTTAAGGGGCATAGATTAAAAGTTAAGTCAGTTGATTGCGAGTCAGATAAAAGCAGAATAGCAAAGTGGTAGATTAGGGCTGTGAAGGCAGCATCCGGTAAGAATCTACCGCGAGTAGCGCATACGCGCCTACGCCGGAGGCGATCGCAATTATTTTTGCTGCTTTTAAGGGAGATTCCATGTCAGAAGATCAAACAAATCAGCCAAATATACCAAACCCAGCACCGAAAAAGGTGACAGCACCGCCCATCCGCCAATCGTTTCTGAAAGCTCAAAGCATTAAAATTCTGCGGGGGACAATTAGACTGCTTGAAGGGACAGTGGAGAAATTGGAGGAGCCACCAACCGCTACCTCCCAACTTACAACTGCCAAGCCAAGCCTTCTGGAACGTTTTTTAAGTTTGTGGAATGGCATTATAGGGATAATCCGCTCTTTCCTGCCAACATCGCTGAATCAAAAGCTTTCTGATACAGCTTTGAGTGGCGCGATCGCAGTAGTTCTCGTTTTACTACTCTGGACAACAACTACCCTTATACCTGGGACGACTGAAGTAGCTGAGGTTCCTCCCGCAGCAACACCTGTTCCCGAACAGATATCTTCTCCTGCACCAATGCCTGTTCCAGTTGCGCCTGTTCCGGAACCAACACCGCCTCCCGCCAACATCGACACACCTCCAGAATTAAAAGCGCCAGAAGCACCCCAAGCCGTGGAAATTGCCCCACCGCCTCCCCCAGTGCTAACCCCAGAACAAAAATTGATTGCTTCTATTCAAGATCAAGTTGCCCAAACTACTACCCAATATGCAAATGGGCTAATTGGGTCTATTCAAGCTAACTTTCCTGCTAGTCTTCTAGTCGTCCAAGTCAGTGATGCTTGGTACGACCTCAATTTATCCAAACAGGACAAGTTAGCCGGTGAAATGTTGCAACGCGCTAAAGAACTCGACTTTAGCAAGTTGGAAATCTCTGATTCTCAAGGTGCGCTTTTAGCCCGTTCTCCTGTGGTGGGAGACAAAATGGTAATTCTCAAGCGCCGCGTACTCGCCGCAGGTTAGGAACGTGGATTTAATAATTTACAGAATTTGCGATTGGTAGGGGGATGGCATTGTCATGCGCCTACCAAACCAGAGACGTGAAATTTCGCGTCTCTCTTTTTATATCTCTCTTTTTATATCTCTCTTTTTATATTTATCTACCTTCGACTGCGCGCACAGATTGGGGTGGTGTTCTAAAATCTAAACTCTGTTCTGGCAGCATCCAGGTAATCAGCAATCCCTGAATAGCACCTACTGCAACCAACGCCCATATAAAACCTGTCTTTTTTATGGCTCGTGGCAACGTGTTCATAAAATTACCCTAAGTAGTGCCTTCCGGCAATTCCGAATACTTTTTTTGACCACCAACTTAGCTACGGTTATCTTCTGGTGGCATCTACCTATAGTAGTATATCCAGAAAATTACCTAGGTACTTAAGAAAATGTTGTGGAATTTGGTGAACTACTTAGGCTCGAATTATTAAAGTTCGATTTTATACATTGCCAATATTGCTAAGAACTATTTTTGGTGGCTATTAGGAAAAACAGCTCCGTAGGCTTTTACGTTAATATCGATACCTGTAATTGCCGTACCAACAACGACGGCATAGGCTCCCAGTTCCAGCGCTTGCTTTGCCATCTGGGGTGAGGCAATGCCACCCTCACAAATAGCTGGAACGTTTAGCTGTTCTACTATTTGGGTTAGTAAGTCAAAGCCTGGGGGAATTAGATGTTGTGTAGCGGCAGTGTAGCCGTAAAGGGTGGTGCCTAGGATGTCTGCACCTGCGGCGGCGGCGGATAGAGCATTCTCTATCGTATCCACATCTGCCATCACTGGCTTACCCAGTTCATCGTGAATTCGGCTAATCAGTGTTTGTAGTGTCTCGCCATCCGGGCGATCGCGTAAGGTGGCATCAATAGCGATAATGTCTGCACCAGCGATCGCGATCGCTTGCGCGTGATGAAACTGCGGAGTAATGTATACTTCGTAACCCGGTATCTGTTGTTTCCACAGACCAATTATTGGTAATGTAACCTTTTCGCGTACCGCCTTTATATGAGCTGGCGTATCAATACGCACCCCCACAGCGCCATTGAGGATAGAAGCGTGCGCGATCGCGGCAATAACTGACGGCTCGTGCAGTGGCGACTCAACCGGAGCCTGACAAGATACAATCAAACCTTGACTCAAAGCGTTTAATGTGTCGCTGCTACGGGGGAAAACAAAATCGTGCATCGTCTAGCCGCTACTCCTGGGGGATGGAATCCTCAAGCTGAGGGTGTCATTTTTATTGAGCAAACACCTGCTCCCATCGTCTTGCTCACCGCAGCGGATACCGATATTCAAACCCTCGCCGCCGCAGTATCCAAATTACCAGACTCATTTCCCGCGCTACGAGTCGTTAATCTCTTGCAGTTGCAGCAACAACTCAGTATTGATACTTACGCTGAAGAAGTTCTGGAGCAGGCACAGGTAATTATTTTAAGGCTACTGGGAGGACGTTCCTATTGGTCTTATGGATTAGAAGTGGTGCGCCAAACAGTGGAAAGTACCCAGAAGTCGCTGTTTGTCTTACCTGGAGACGATCGTCCAGATCCAGATTTAATCAGTCACTCTACCGTAACTCTGGCATCTAGTAACCAGCTGTGGCGCTACTTTACCGAAGGCGGGGTAGAAAATTTCGTTAATGCCTTAAAATTTGTCGCTGATATTTGTCTGGGAAATACCTACAATCCACCGCCACCGCAAGAAGTTCCCCGCGTCGGGGTTTATTGGGGGCTGGGGACTGGGGACTGGGGACTAGGTACTAGGGACAAGGGACTAGGTACTAGGGACTGGGGACTAGGTACTAGGGACAAGGGACTAGGTACTAGGGACAAGGAACTGGGTAAGAGTCCTCCCAATCCCCAATCCCCAATCCCCAATCCCCATTCCCCCAATCCCCAATCCCCAATTCCCAATCCCCAATTCCCAATCCCCAATTCCCAATCCCCAATCCCCAAAATCGGTATTTTGTTCTATCGCGCTCATTATCTAGCGGGAAATACAGCCCCAATAGATGCAATATGTCAAGCTTTAGCTGAACGAAATTTAGAACCAATTCCCGTTTTTGTCTCTTCTCTGCGCGATCGCGATGTACAAGAAGAATTATTGCAATACTTCCAACCGAAAGACGGCGAGGAAATTAAGCTTTTACTCAACACCACCAGCTTTTCTATCTCTCCCCTGAACCCCAGCGATGGGGCGGCTTCAATTGTCGATTCTTCCGACCTATCGGGAAAACCTACTCCTACCATTCCTTTATCCCTAGATATCCCTACTTTGCAGGTAATCTTCAGCGGCGGTACGGTGGAACAGTGGAAGAGTGGATTTCAAGGGCTGTCACCGCGCGATATGGCGATGAATGTGGCTTTACCAGAGGTGGATGGGAGAATCATTAGTCGTGCAGTTTCTTTTAAAGCTGTGCAAACCCGAAATCCTCTGCTGCAAACGGATGTGGTGGTTTATGAACCTGTGCGCGATCGCATTCAATTTGTCGCTGATTTAGCATCTAACTGGGTACGTCTGCGCCAAACTCCACCACAACAGCGAAAAATTGCTTTAATTTTGGCAAATTATCCTAATCGCGATGGGCGTTTAGCTAATGGTGTCGGGTTGGATACTCCAGCAAGTTGTGTAGAAATACTTAAGGCTTTACAACAGGCTGGGTATTGTGTAGAAAATATTCCAGCTAGTGGTGATGAGTTGATTTCGCGTTTGACTGCTGGAGTGACTAACGATCCGGAGGGGCGAGAGTTGCGTCGGGTGCAGCAGAGTTTGGCTTTCCAGGAGTATCAAGAGTATTTTTCTAGTTTGCCAGAAGCGGTGCAGCAAGGAGTATGCGATCGCTGGGGTTCGGTTTTGGAAATGAACCGCCCAAGCGCAGAGGACGCAGAGGAAGAGAAATTTTTTGCTGTTGCTGGTTTACAGTTGGGTAATGTTTTTGTGGGGATTCAACCTGCGCGTGGTTATGATATTGACCCAAGTTTAAATTATCATGCTCCGGATTTGGAACCGCCTCATAGTTATCTGGCTTTTTATTATTGGGTGCGGCAAGTTTTTGGGGTTGATGCGTTTGTTCATGTGGGGAAGCACGGGAATCTAGAATGGCTTCCGGGTAAAAGCGTGGGTCTTTCAAGTAATTGTTATCCGGAAGCAGTGTTTGGGCCTTTGCCTCACTTGTATCCTTTTATTGTCAACGATCCGGGGGAAGGTTCTCAAGCTAAACGTCGCGCTCAAGCTGTAATTATAGACCACTTAACTCCGCCGATGACTAGGGCTGAACTTTATGGCCCTTTGCAACAGTTGGAAGGGTTAATTGATGAATATTATCAGGCTGAAAGTTTAGATCCTTCAAGATTACCAGCGATCAGTTCTCGCATTGCCGATCTGGTTTTTCAGGAAAATTTACACCAAGATTTGAAAATCAAAAAAGAAGATAATTTTGAATTGTCAATTTTAAATTATTTGGATGGTTATTTGTGCGAATTGAAAGAAGCTCAAATACGGGATGGATTGCACATTTTTGGGCAATGTCCGCAAGGGCGACAACTGCGAGATTTGATAGTCGCGATCGCACGTCATCCCGGAAGCGATCGCAAAGGCTTAACGAGAGCGATCGCTCTTGATTCTAATCTAGATTTCGACCCTCTCACAGCAGATCCTTCTCAACCTTTTGTAGGACAGGGCTGTCCTACAAGATATCAAATTGTCGGCGATGTCATTGAGGCATTGGAACAACAAGCCAGTGTGTTAGTAGAACAGCTGATGATGGGAAACCCCCCCAACCCCGCCGTCAACGAGGGAACCGTAAAAAGAGAATTAGACTGGATACGTCGCTACCTCCTCCCTTCCCTCCAACAAACCAACCAAGAAATCTCCAACTTGTTACGAGGATTAGATGGGCGATATGTGCCTAGTGGCGCATCTGGTGCACCAACGCGAGGACGACCTGATGTTTTGCCTACTGGTCGCAATTTTTACTCAGTTGATATCCGGTCAATTCCCACAGAAACAGCCTGGAGTGTCGGACGCAAAGCGGCTGAAGCTTTAATTGAACAGTACACGCAGGAACACGGGGAGTATCCAAAAACCCTCGGATTGTCGGTATGGGGAACGAGTACCATGCGAACTGGTGGCGATGACTTGGCGCAAGCAATGGCATTGATTGGAGTGCAACCAGTCTGGGATGGTGCCTCGCGACGAGTGGTAGATTTTGAGATATTGCCAGTCTCAGTTTTAGGTCGTCCCCGCGTGGATGTGACGCTGAGAATTTCTGGATTTTTCCGCGATGCTTTCCCTAATTTAATCGATTTATTCGATCAAGCTGTAGCAGCAGTGGCGGCGTTAAAGGAACCAGCAGAACAAAACCCATTAGCAGCGCAAGTATCCCAAGAAACCGAGTTTTGGCAAAATTCCGGGTTGAGTCAAGAACAAGCCCAAATGCGATCGCGTTATCGCATCTTTGGTTCTAAACCTGGTGCTTATGGTGCTGGATTGCAAGGTTTAATTGAAGCACAAAATTGGACAGATGACCAAGATTTAGCCCGTGCTTACATCAACTGGAGCAGTTACGCTTACACTAGCACCCCTCTCCAACCCTCGACAGGGGAGCTAGGGGGGGTTAGCGCCCCAGAAGCCTTCCAGAAGCGTCTACAGCAAATGCAAATAGTATTGCACAATCAAGATAACCGCGAACACGACTTACTAGACTCCGATGATTACTATCAATTTCAAGGCGGTTTAACAGCAGCGGTTCGGGCTTTAAGTGGCCAGAATCCGCAAACATATTTTGGCGATAATTCTCTTCCCGAAAATCCGAAAGTTCGACAATTGCGCGAAGAAATTGCACGAGTTTATCGTTCCCGTGTTGTGAATCCTAAATGGATTGCTGGTGTCATGCGTCATGGTTACAAAGGCGCATTTGAAATGTCAGCAACAGTAGATTATTTATTCGCCTACGATGCGACAGCTAACTGTGTAGAAGATTTCATGTATCAAGGAGTAGCAGAGGCGTATTTATTCGACTCAAATGTACAAGATTTCATCCAGCAGAAGAACCCTTGGGCGTTAAGAGATATGGCAGAAAGATTGTTAGAAGCTAATCAACGCGATTTGTGGCAAAACGTTGATAAAGAGATAGTGGAAAAACTGCGAAACTTAGTTCACCAATCCGAAGCCGTCATCGAAGGTATGACAGCAATCGTTACAACTGATGAGTTAGGGTAGTTAACCTAGAATTAAAATAAATTAGGTGAATTTCAATGTCAGAACAAATGACTTTGACAGAGTTAGCCGAATATGGGATAACTACTTGCGAGTATGGCTCCCGAAGTTAACCAGCAGACATTCCTAAATGCTGTCGCACCGGAATCTTAATCCAGAACTCCGTACCTTTCCCCGGTGACGACACGCACCGCAGTATCCCTTTATGTTTCTGCACAATATGATAACTAATTGATAATCCTAATCCCGTCCTCTTACCTCCTGACTTCGTAGTAAAGAAAGGGTTAAATATTCGTTTTTTCATCTCTTCAATCATCCCTAGCCCATTGTCAGCAATCCGCACCATGACATAATATGGGTGCGCTGCCTCTGTGCGAATAGTTATCCGAGGAGCGTCAATTATTTTTCCACTGGCTGCTGACTCCTTAAAAGCATCAATCGCATTAGCAATAAGATTTATAAAAACCTGATTTAGCTGTCCTGCATCACACTCAACAGGTGGTAATACGCCAAATTCTTTGACAATTTCAATGTCGGGATGCTCCTTTTTAGATTTCAGCCGATGCTGCAAAATTAGTAGGGCGCTATTAATTCCTTCGTGAATATTTACCCGCTTCATTCCCGACTCGTCAAGTCGGGCGAAATTTCGTAAAGATAGGACAATTTGACGAATTCTGTCCGCCCCATTGTTCATTGATTCCAGCACTTTTGGCATATCTTCAATGATAAAATTTAGGTCAATGTCTTCGCTATGCTTTTGAATTTCCCCAGCAGGGTTGGGATAAAATTTCTGGTATAGGCGGATGAGTTCTAGCAAGTATTGTGTATATTCTTTGGCAGGATTGAGGTTGCTGTAAATAAAGCTGACGGGATTATTTATCTCATGCGCTACACCTGCTACCAATTGTCCCAGGCTAGACATTTTTTCAGCTTGAATTAGCTGAATTTGAGCTTCTCGTAGTTTTAGTAGAGTTCGTTCCAATTTCAAGCTTTGTGCCTCAGCAGTTGCAGCGAGTTCTTCTTTGACTTTTAGCGCTTCTTGAAGTTCTGACTGTTGCTGAGTTAATTGGTTTGCCAACTTCTTAGCATCGGATACCACGGTGTTTTGTGCCTGTAATAAGAAGAGAAAATCCCCTATCGGATCGTGAATTGCAAAGTCTTTGAGCTTAATTTTAAGTGGTTTTAAATCTGCTATATCTGTCACCCAGAGAGAGCCAAGGAAGAAGATGACATCTGACTCTTCTACGTACACTATTTGTCCTTTAAGTTGCATTCCATTATGCACAGATTCCAGAAGGAAGAGGGCGTGAGACTGTTTTCGGATGGCATCAAATTCAACTGCAACGGTGGGACGATTGAACCGAAAATGCTCTTCTATCTGGCTACCTACAGATAATCCGGGGCAGGAACGCTGCAAAACGTCCCCAATCTGCACAATTTCTTTATGGCGATTGAAAACTAAATGGAAGGGGAAAATCTCTGCTAGCTGTTGCGGTGGTAAACTGAAACTTGGTGGAACCATAACAGGTTGCAATTCTAAAAAGTCTGGCTAAATTTTTAAACATTCACAGACGCTGCTACTAACGTACAGTTCCACAGTTTTTTGCCTTTAGTAGCTTACGTTTAGATGGAGAGCAGCCGGGAACGCTTGCACTCAGGAATATTAAGTGAATTATTACTTAGCTGCCATTTAAAACGGATCTGCTATTTGGCTGCTTTTATATATAAGCTTTTATGGTATTATAAAATGGGTTGTGGTCTGCTTTCTCGAAAGTTCCCCTGACTACTTTAAACTATTCGTTTTCTTTGTAATCAATCGAGAACTCGTCCCGATCGCTTCCTTGTTCCCGGCTACTCGTCTGTTTAATATCCACCTCTGTATTAAATCGCGCTCCCAACCCCTTCACAAGCCCGATTACCATCGGAGCAAGTCCCTCTCTAGTAGATTGATAGTGTAAATTCAGAGAATCGTCTTCAATTTCTGTGCAGTCAAAAGAGGGTGGTTGAAGTTGAGGAAACGTCAAACCAAGGCGGGCGTGCAAACTGTCTAGGTTCTGGAGAAATTCTGGCAGGTTCTCTCCCGCCATGTCCATCATTTCGCCGTAGCCTTCTTTGGCTGTGTACAGCACCCAGTATTCTCCAAAAGCTTGCAGAATTTCTGAGGACGATATTGCCAGAATTTCGCTTGCTGCTTTAACTAAGCGATGGGTGACATCATCGGGATACCCATCCATGCTTATAAAAACATCGACGTCTAGCTGTGCCTTTTTTTTGATTTCCTCCCAGGTTTCTTCCCCGAAGCGATCGCACACCATATCTTGAATGGCTTTGTTCACCAATCCATACATAAAACTCTCCAGGGTGAGCGAATCATTACTTCAATTCTAGTAAACATCTTAGGTGCTACAGATGTTTGGTTGGGCGATCTATATTACATAACACTACGCGCCATCACAGCGATCGCTTAAATGCTTGCCTTTTTTGCCCTTCCTCTTGTAGATACTGAATGTCTACTAACATGATTTTTCATAACCAATTAGGCTCTTAACATTTATTATTACTAATAAATGTTAACGCTCTAACGTCAAAAAAATGCAAGATTATTTCATATTTTTCTTCAAGCCTATTCGTTAAACTAAAAGAAGACGCCAAAGGTGAGGAAATTCTATGACCGCTTTTTCTGGTGCTAACTTAAAGCGCTCGGCATGGCAAAGAACAGTCATGTTTACGCTGGCCTTCTGGCTAAGTGGCAGTCTGATTTTGGACTGGGTAATTATGCCCAGTATGTTTGCTACAGGGATGATGACTGAACCTGGATTCGCTACAGCAGCTTATTCAATCTTCTGGATTTTTAATCGCATCGAGTTGTTGTGCGCCGCTTTAGTTTTAACAGGAATTTTGGTTCTAAACCACACTCATATTGCATCTTATCTAGCAGGACGCAAAGTTATTTTCTTGTCTTTGCTGTTGCTAACAATCGCCATTATTGATACATATTTCTTAACACCGCATATGAGTGCTTTGGGAATACAGCTCAATCTTTTTGATGCTGTTGCCGAGACTCCGGCGGGTATGAATCAGCTACACGCAGGTTATTGGGTATTAGAAGCAGTGAAACTTATTGCCAGCGGTACGCTGTTAGGTTTATGCGATCGCGATCGCTAATATAGCAATTCTAAACAAGTTGTAAAATATTTTACTCGTTCCCAGTCTCAGACTGGGAACGAGTATTTGTATCCTCTGCATCAATTAAACAGGAAGATCCAAACGAGGTTTAAAGGTTTCGATTTGGCGCAGCTTTTCGTAAAGTTCCCGTTCCTGGGGACTGACGGATGGGGGAACCGCAATTTGAATCTCAACTAACTGATCGCCGCGATTACCATTACCAGTAGGGTAGCCTTTACCAGCTAGACGCAGACGCTTCCCGTGTCCTACACCGCTGGGAACCTTCATTTTCACCATACCATCGAGAGTCGGAACTTCCACAGCTCCTCCCAACACCGCTTCACTCGGCGTAACTGGTAATTGGCAGAAAATATCTGAACCTTCTAGTTTAAAGAAAGGGTGGGACGATACGGTAATTTTCAGATACAAATCGCCACCACCAATGCCTTGATTTTTTAACCGGATGCGTTGTTGATTTAACATTCCCGGTGGCATATCAACTTCCAGACTTCGCCCATCTTCCAGACGAATTCGTTCTCGCCCTCCCTGATAAGCTTTTTCTAGTGGCATCGTTAATCTAGCTTCTACATCGCGACGAGTTTGGCGTGAAGGAACAGTGTAAGCGGTTCTGGTGTTGCCGGGGCGAAATTCGTCAGACGCAGCAACTCTAGGGTTTGTATTGCTTGAGGGTGTTTGTGCCGTCTTTGTTTGGCGACGACCTAACAGAGTATCGACAAAGCTGGGAAAGTCCGGATACTCCTCATAATTTAATTCTTCAGTGGAACTGCGGCCATTGCCACTGCGATCGCCCCAACTTTTCCCAGTTGTAGTTTTTGCCGTCCTTCGGGTGCCAAATCCTCTCTGGTTCCAGAAGCGGCTGAACTTATCGTACTCCGATCGCTTAGCTGTATCGGAGAGAATATCGTAGGCTTCACCGATCTCCTTGAACTTTTCTTCTGCTGTTTCATCTCCCGGATTCACATCGGGATGATACTGCCTCGCTAGCCGTCGATACGCCTTTTTAATTTCTTCACTGGTAGCATCTCGATTCACACCTAGAATCTGGTAGTAGTCCCGAAAATTTTGCATACGTCTATTTTTGATTTTAGAAATTAGTTTTTAGATTTTAGATTGTAGATGGCAACCCAAAATCTAAAATCCCAAATCCCAAATCCTTAGAGCCAATCATCATCATCATCATCCCAATCATCATTAGGTTGGACTGTTCTGGAAGGACGGCGGTAGGAACTGCCGCTATCACGACTATACCGCTCTCTACCTGCACCTCCGGAGTCTCCGGAGTAGCGACGGTCATCATTGCGATCGCGATAACGTATGTTGTCATCCCGATCGCGATCGCGCAATCCCTCACCAAACAGCGAATCACCCTCCCCAGAGAACGTGCGCCGAATCGATCCAAAAAAGTCATCCTCATCCTCAGCCGCTTCCAGCCGCACCTCTCGGTTAAGCTCATAAAGGGCATCCTGAAGATCGCCTTGCGCCCGATCTATAGCGCGATCGTCATCACGCTTCATGCTCTCGCGCAGTTCCTGAACTAAAGATTCTATGCGCCGCCGCTGTCCGGCTGCAAACTGCATTCCATAAGTCAGCGCTACTTCCTTGAGTTGCCGTTCTGCTTTCAGAACTTCCGCTTCAGCACGGTTGCGCTTCTCCACCCGTTCCCGTCGTTGTCTGTCTTCTGCGGCATATTCTTCCGCATCCTGAATCATCCGGTTAACTTCACCCTCACTGAGAGTAGAAGCCCCTTGAATAGTAACGCTCTGCTCTCTCCCGGTAGTTCTATCTAAGGCAGTCACCTGTAGAATTCCGTTGGCATCAATATCAAAAGCCACCTGAACTTGGGGGACTCCTCGCGGGGAAGGAGGAATGCCAGTCAGCTTAAACCTTCCTAGAGATTTATTATCAGATGACATTTCTCGTTCGCCCTGGAGGACGTGAATTTCCACTACCGTTTGGTTATTTTCCGATGTCGAGAAGATAT
This sequence comes from Trichocoleus sp. FACHB-6, assembly GCF_014695815.1. NCBI lineage: Bacteria > Bacillati > Cyanobacteriota > Cyanophyceae > Leptolyngbyales > Trichocoleusaceae > Trichocoleus > Trichocoleus sp. FACHB-6. Next base: position 20,439 of record NZ_JACJOY010000057.1, on the reverse strand, counting down.
CCGAGCGTCGCACGGGTATAGTTGTGTTGCGCGGGATAAGTTTCTTCATCACGCCGCCGATGGTTTCCAAACCAAGGGACAGGGGAGTTACATCTAGCAGCAGTACATCCTTAACTTCACCAGCTAGAATTCCCGCCTGAACTGCCGCACCCACCGCCACGACTTCATCCGGGTTAACGTTCTCGTTTGGTTCTCTATCGATTAAGCTACGTACCAGCTGTTTTACCAGGGGAATGCGGGTACTCCCGCCCACTAATACCACTTCGTCAATTCTGGATGGAGTGAGATTGGCATCAACTAAGGCGCGTTTTACAGGTGCCTTCAATCGACTCACTAAGTCTCCACACAAACCTTCAAATTGGGAGCGAGTCAGCCTGGTTTCTACGTGTAAGGGGCCTTCCTCCGTGGCGGTGATAAAGGGGAGGTTAATATCGGTGACACCGACCCCAGAAAGCTCAATTTTCGCTTTTTCCGCAGCTTCCGTGAGGCGCTGTAGGGCTTGGCGATCGCGTCTTAAATCTATCCCTTCTGTTTCCAAAAATTGTTGTGCCAGCCAGTCCACAATTTTTCTGTCAAAATCGTTACCACCCAGCTGAGTATCACCGCTAGTTGCCTTAACTTCAAACACTCCATCCCCTACTTCTAGAATGGAGACATCAAAGGTACCACCGCCCAAGTCAAACACCAAAATAGTTTGACTATCTTTGCGATCCAACCCATAAGCCAAAGATGCAGCCGTTGGCTCATTCAGAATCCGCAATACATCCAGTCCGGCAATTCTCCCAGCATCCTTTGTTGCTTGTCGCTGAGAATCATTGAAATAAGCTGGAACTGTAATCACCGCCCCCGTCACCGGCTCTCCCAAGTAGCGACTCGCTTCGGCTGCCAACTTTTGCAGTACCATTGCCGCGATTTCCTCTGGGGCAAATTCCCGCTTGAGTCGAGGGCATTTTATTTTAACGTTGCCCTCATCATCCTTGCGAATTGTGTATGGGACTTGCTTAGATGTTGGAGTGAGTTCGCTGTACTTGCGCCCGATGAAGCGCTTCACCGCATAAAATGTATTTTGCGGGTTGAGAACAGCTTGGCGTCGCGCCATTTGTCCGACGAGGCGTTCTCCTTCTTTACTGAAACCAACCACGGAGGGAGTAGTCCTCATGCCTTCTGCATTGGCAATGACAACGGGCTTGCCGCCTTCCATGACAGCTACTACTGAATTGGTTGTTCCCAGGTCAATGCCGACTACTTTACCCATGCCTAGTGTGTTCTCCTTGCCTTTCCTTAATATTTTGAGAACAAATACTTGGATTTATTCTATCTTGCTGTCAGGGATTGCACGGTATTTGGCAACGCCAGAAAGTTAGTTGACTAGATGAAACTCTATGATTTTTGCCAACTTAAGCTTTTTTTACCGCTTTGCTGCCATAATGACAGGCTGCCTGTTATTTATTGGTTGTTCTCGCACTCACCTAATCCAAGCTACCCCATCAAATGCGGTTGTCCAGCCTTTGGCCGCCACGACAGCGGCGAACATGAGCGATCGCTTGACGGAAGGAATAAATCAAGCTATGAGTGCTGCCCTCAAGGCTCAATCGGCTAAATCTGCCCAAGACTGGGATCAAGTTGCCGAAGGATGGTTAAGTGCGATCGCATCTTTGCAATCAATTTCACCAGATAGCCCCGAACGAGTCTACGCCCAAAAAAAAGTCACCGAGTACATGCGGTCTTTGGAGGTAGCCCAACAAAGAGCAGCGGCAACCAGCTATCAATCACAATACCCTACTTTTAATAACCAGTTGCTTGACAATCAGCTGGTACTTTATTTATCCTACGTGGCTGCTGTTGGCCCACCTGATATTTTAATTGTCGGCAGTTCCCGGTCTTTGCAGGGTGTTGACCCTAGACAAATGCAGCAAGCTTTGGCAGCTAGAGGGATTTCCGGAAAGAAAATCTTTAATTTTGGGGTAAATGGCGCAACGGCCCAAGTAATTGATTTTTTAGTGCGGCGACTCTTGACACAAGACCAGTTGCCTAAATTAATTGTGTGGGCGGATGGAGTCAGAGCCTTCAACAGTGGACGAACCGATCGAACTTATAACCTTATTTTGGCATCTCCTGGCTATCAGCGCTTAATAAGTGGCGATCGCCCCCAGAGTAGTTCTCCACCAGATGACCCAAATACCATCCACGCTAAGAGTTTGAACAACTTAGTTGCACAGAATCAGATAAACAATGTTGCTTCTAATAATGTTGCTTCTAATACTGTTAGTTCTTTCAACCTTTTGCCATCCAACAGTGAAAAAATAATAGCTCAGAACAATGTAGAAGGACTGACTACTGACTATTCCATAGCTGCTGTTGACGCTAATGGATTTCTCCCGGTAAATATCCGTTTCAATCCGGTAATTTACTATCGCCAAAAGCCGCGAGTTGCCGGACTCTACGATGCTGATTATGCTGCATTCCAATTAGGAGGTAAGCAAGAAGTAGCTTTAAATAACATGATGATATTCGCCAAACAGCGGCGAATTCCTGTAGTTTTCGTAAACCTACCTTTGAGTCAGGATTACTTAGATCGAACGCGCCAAAGGTATGAGCAACAATTTCGGCGATATATGCAACGACAAGCCACTGCTAAAGGATTTGTCTTTCTAGACTTATCTGGACAGTGGCGCAACCAAAATGGCTATTTTGCTGACCCCAGCCATCTAAATCGTTTTGGTGCTGCTGCTGTGGCAAATAGAATCGCCCGCGACCCCAGGATTCCTTGGCCTTGATAAGAATTTTTAACGCAAAGGTAAGCAATAATTTTCCCAGAATAATGCTGCTTCTTTATTACGTAAAGCGATTTCTTTGGCGTTAAATTAAAGGTAAGCCGAAATGAGAGATACATGGGAATTATTAATTCCTGGTAGTTTTGGATGAAGCTAAACGTCTAAAAAGTTATTTTAGTTGATAAAACAAGCAGACGAAATAACATCTGATGGGTAATTGGAACTGAGCGCATACTTAGCAAAAAGGCTCTGACAGGGAGTATCCCGTATTTGCACGCCCACAGACTGGAATCGCTAAGTATTTTTGCAAAACTGGGATGCACCCGCTCAGACATGGCGAGATTAAACACCACGCATCCCGCAATATAAGAAAATTTGCTAGTTTTTCGCGTCTAAAGAGCAGGTTTTTTATTTAAACCTAAAACTCCTCATCCTCATCATAAGAATTAGTATTTGACCACTGTTGAAAAGTGACTTCATGCTCATAATAAGCTTGAGGATTTGGCGGATAACAAAGAGTAAATTTAGTGTGCTTAATCCTAACTGTATCCTCCAAGCGGCTTTGAATCATAATCACTTTTTGTAATAGCCGCTTATAAACCACCATACTTGGACAAATTACCTCCAGTTCAGTCATCCCGTTGTCGTGACGAGTAATTCTCCATTCACAATGGCTAAACAACGCTTTGAGCGAGCCATTAAGCTTTAAATACAGGCGGTGTCGTTGATCCCGTACTGCTGCCAGCTCTCTAGAGAGTGCTGTATCTTGCTCAGAGAGCGGTTGAGGTGCATCGGGGTTGTCTTGACTCATCTGTTTCTAGGGACTGGAGATTGGAGAGGTGACTGGGGAGGAGGGAAAAATATCTTCCCAATTAGCAATTTCTAATTAGCACTTATTTTCGGCGTCTAGGTTTTGTTACGAAATGCAAAGTATAATGAGAGCGAGAAAACACGCTTTTCACCTATAAGGGTAGACCATCAAATGCGCGTTGCGATCGCTGGGGCGGGGTTAGCAGGACTTTCCTGCGCTAAATATTTGACAGATGCCGGACACACTCCCATCGTCCTCGAACGGCAGGACGTACTGGGCGGTAAAGTTGCTGCTTGGAAAGATGCTGACGGCGACTGGTACGAAACTGGGCTGCACGTCTTTTTTGGGGCTTATCCCAATATGTTGCAGTTATTCAAGGAACTGGACATTGAAGATCGATTGCAGTGGAAAGAACACACTATGATCTTCAACCAGCCGGAAAAACCAGGTACTTATAGTAGGTTTGATTTTCCCGATTTGCCTGCGCCCTTGAATGGGATAGTAGCAATTTTGCGGAACAACGATATGCTGACCTGGGGTGAGAAAATCCAGTTAGCTAAAGGTTTAGTTCCAGCGATGCTGCGGGGGCAAAAGTATGTTGACGAAACGGATAATTATACCTTTTCTGAATGGCTGAAGCGGCAAGGCGTAAGTGACGAAGTACAACAGGATATCTTTATCGCTGCATCTAAATCGTTAAACTTTATCAATCCAGATGAGATTTCGGCTGTAGTTCTGCTAACTGCCCTAAGAGCCTTCCTTCAGGAAAAGAATGGCTCGAAAATGGCTTTTCTGGATGGCTCCCCGACAGAGCGGTTGTGTCAGCCGATGGTGGATTATATCACCGAGCGTGGCGGTGAAGTTCGCTTGAATGCACCAATTAAAGAATTTTTACTAAATCCAAATGGCACGGTGCGAGGATTTCTGATTCGCGGGTTGAATGGTGCTGAGGATGAAATTCTCACGGCTGATATGTACGTCTCGGCGATGCCTGTAGACCCCCTGAAGGTGATGCTACCCCAGCCTTGGCAAAAGATGGAGTATTTTCAAAAGCTGGACGGTTTAGAGGGTGTCCCGGTCATTAACGTGCATCTGTGGTTTGATCGAAAGCTGACGCAAATCGACCAATTGCTGTTTTCGCGATCGCCTCTTTTGAACGTATATGCTGACATGAGCAACACTTGTCGCGGTTACGCTAACCCGGATAAATCCATGCTGGAATTAGTTCTAGCACCTGCAAAAGATTGGATTAGCAAATCCGACCAGGAAATTATCGATGCGACGATGGATGAGTTGAAAAAACTTTTCCCCGATCATTTCGGCTGCGATAACCCCACAAAATTGCTGAAATATCACGTCGTAAAAACGCCGCGCTCAGTCTACAAGGCAATTCCAGGCCGTCAACAGTATCGTCCGTCACAAAAAACACCGATTGCAAATTTCTATCTGACAGGCGATTATACAATGCAGCGTTTCCTGGCAAGTATGGAGGGTGCCGTACTTTCTGGTAAGCTGACAGCGCAGGCAATTGTAAGCGATCAGTCCTTAGTCGCCGAGCGTCAGTTGCCAAGCGTCAGCAGTCAGTCATCAGTCGTCGGTCGTCAGGGAACAGCTGTCAAGTTGCCAAGTTGAAAGTTTGGGTAGGGATTTTCGTTCTAACAACCTTCCAACCTGGCAACATTCAAATTTGACAACACAGAACCCACAACTGACAACAGAGGACAGACAACTGGCAACAAACAACGGACAATAGACAACTAATAACTGACCCACTTTTCAGCCTGCAATGAATGCTGCAACTGTCTAAACTCCCCCGCATGAGAACGCTGGCCTCAACAGAGGATGCCTACGAACTCTGCCGTCAGATTACGGCTAAGTACGCGAAAACGTTTTATCCGAGTACGCTGCTGATGTCAAAACCCAAGCGGCGAGCCATTTGGGCTATTTATGCTTGGTGTCGGCTAACGGATGAACTGGTAGACGGCTCCGAAGCCGGAATTACAACCCCTGAAACTCTGGATCGGTGGGAACAACAGCTGGAATCGGTCTTTGCTGGAGAGCCAGTAGATGACCCAGATGTGGCGTTAGTGGATGCGCTGCAACGCTTCTCAATAGATATTGAGCCGTTTCGGGATATGATCGCCGGACAACGGATGGATTTATATCGGAGTCGGTACAAGACTTTTGAGGAGCTACATCTGTACTGTTACCGGGTGGCTGGTACTGTAGGTTTGATGTCAACATCTGTGATGGGTGTCGATACCAAGCAGTACGTGACACCTTGGAATCAAGATGCTTATGTTCCCACACAGCAAGCGATCGCATTGGGAATTGCCAGCCAACTTACCAACATCCTACGAGATGTTGGGGAAGATTCCCGTCGGGGCCGGATCTACCTCCCTCTAGACGAATTAGCCCTCTTTAACTACACTGAACAGGATTTAATCAATGGTGTGGTTGACGAGCGCTGGCGCGAATTGATGCGATTCCAAATTCAACGAGCGCGTAAATTTTATAGGGAGGCAGAAAAAGGCATCAGCTATCTGAGTCCGGAGGTTCGCTGGCCTGTCTGGGCAGCTTTAATGTTGTACAGCCAGATTCTTGATGCGATTGAAAAAAATGATTACGACGTATTTACCAAAAGAGCCTATGTCCCTACTCCCCGAAAGTTGCTGAGTTTGCCCGTCGCTTGGTTGCGGGCGCAAGCACTGTAAGAGTTTTGAGTTTTGAATTCAAAACTCCGGAGCAACGGAAGTCTAGGGCTTTGTAAAACTCAACGTTGTTCAACCATCTAGTTCGTAAATGGCTACAGGTTCTTCTTTGCCCTTGACTCTGACAAACTTATCTACTAGGCGCAGGGGAAAGGTTTTCGGATGGCGTAGGGCGGTGACGACTGGCTGCGTTAATAAAATGCTGCTGTCGTAGTTTTTGGTCAGGCTCTCTACACGAGCGGCTACGTTGACTGTATCGCCTATAACTGTAGAATCGATGCGGGAGCTAAAACCGACTGTACCCATGACTACTTCGCCCCGGTGGATGCCAATGCCGATGTCGATGGTTGGCAAACCTTGATGACTTCGCTCCTCATTAAATACTTTTAGCCGTTGCCGCATAGCTAAAGCTGCTAGAAGGGCGCTATCGGTCGCTTCATCGTCAAATAACGCCATAATTGCGTCGCCAATATACTTGTCAATGAAGCCGCCTGTGCTGTCAATTACCTGCCCCATACAGGCGAGGTAATCGTTTAAAAAATAAAATGTTTCCAACGGTGTCATTTGTTCCGACATTGCTGTATAACCGCGAATATCGGCAAACAGGATGGTAATAATGCGTGTTGAGGCGAACCCTACATGGATATTTTCGATGCCTTCGGGTGCAATCACCAATAGAAATTTTTCTGGCACGAAGCGATAAAACGACTCGATGGTTTTCTCAAATCTGTTGAATAAAGTCTGTAGCGAGGCTGACATTTCGTTGAAGGCGATCGCTAGTGCGCCAATTTCGTCTCGACGGTGGATTTCGGCGCGATGTTCTAAATCGCCTGCGGCAATTTTGGCAGCACTTATTTGCAGTCGCCGCACCGGGTTACTCAATTGCTTTGCCAAAAGGTATGCCCCGAAAAGCCCGAAGGAAAGTCCGAAAACCCCAACTAAAAAGGCTTTTTCCACTGCGTTCGCTACCGCTTGATTTACCTGCCGCAAAGACATCCCAATCCGCAAAGTTCCGATTTTTTGCCCTGCTGAGTCGCGGATAGCTGCGGCAGTTTCAATTATTTTTTCCCCTCGACGCGCCCTTGTCTTGCTGTTGAAGCTAATATCCCGTAAAAGCGATGTTTCTACAACCAGAGTTTGATCATATACTTCCAGGGCAGATTCGGTAATTTCTACAGGTATAATATCCGGAAAAAACTGTTCTTGAAAATCGCTATGGCTGGCGGCAACAATTTGATTTGATAACCGTACATCTGATATTAGAATGTAAACAAAATCTTGGTTTCTTCTAGCAAGTGAATTCACACCCAGTCGGATCTGTCCCCAATTTTGATCCTGTAATTCGTTCGTCCAGGCATTAGATAAAGCTACCGTAAGTTGCTGAACTTCGCGCCGCTTCTGGTAGCGGTAAAGACGGCTCTCGTTCTTAGCCCACAGCCACACCATAGATGAGACAATCGCCACAATTAGAAGCGTTGTGGCGGTCATAATTTGGGTGTGAATAGAGCGGAACGCGGGAACCTTCATAATTCCTAGTTGCTAATTGCTAATTGCTAATTGGGAAAAAGTTTTACCTAATCCCCAGTCCCTAGTCCTCAGTCCCGAATCCCCAGCCCCCAGTCCCGAATCCCCAGTCCCCAGTCCCAAATCCCCAGCCCCCAGTTCCCATTATTTGCTGACTTCTAGTTCCTCAACAAAAGTAAGCCAGCGCTGATGTTGAGGTGCGCGTTCTCGATTGCCACCTGATTGTTGACAAGTGCTGCTTGTCGCCAGCGTTACCGGGCCACCCATTTTGGCAGGAATAGGGTCGAGTTTGTCGCCCCAGCGCGTGACAAGTAGAATGTCACACTCACGTATATCTTTTGCCAAGATACTAATCGGATTCTTGGCATCGCGGGAGGCTGGCGCTTTCCCCCGAAATACAACCGCACCAACTTCTGGCAGAGTCACGCCAGCAGCCGCCAGAACGTCTCGCACTCGCACACCCTGAAGTTTTACTTTGCTGATCGGCCAGCCAATTGGGTAGCCGACGGCTTCTTCAATGGTGACTTGTTCTAGTTGGTCGAGGTCTTTGGCGTTAAGCTGGCTTTTTCCTACTCGTAACTGTATTGGCTCGGTGCCAACTATCATGTTGGTAACGTAAAATGCCCAAAAGCGGTCGGGATAATTTTGCTGGAGTTGCGGGTACTTAGTATAGGGGAAAACTAGGGAAAGCGGGCCACCGTCGCTGCGGGAAATCGGTTTACCATTGCTTTCTAAGGCGATGATGATTGGGTACTTAAGCAAATCTTCGCGGCTAACTGTGGCTCGGTAGGCATCAAAAGATACAAAGGTAATTTCAGTAGCGGGAGTGGTACCCAATTCCAGCAGCTTTGAGATGGCAACGCCTCGATAGTCGAGAATTTCATCAGCTTTGTTGGTGTTATGAGGCGATCGCGTCTTTATACGGGTAGTTGCTAGGGCATCTAATTGTTGCATAGATAATCTTACTTCCCTAGCGGTTTGCCCCTGAATCGTTAGTTCCCACTGTTGTTGCTGCCGATTTTTTTTATGGGCAGCAATCATCGTCGTGTTTCGCGCGATCGCTTGTTTTCGCCATTCCTCCAACTGGGCATCTGTTGGACTATCCCCACATCCCGCAAGTAAGGCAAGCAAGCAAAGGCAAACCGCAAGAGGCGCAGAGGGACAGAGGGAGAATTTTTTAATTTTCATCCTTCATCCCTCATCCCTCATGAAAAATATGCTGGTGCATTTCCGGGTTTCCATTTGATGTTGCAGCCGATGCTGGGCTTCTGTATATCGGAGATTGGCTGACCTGCCAGGACTGCATCAATCGCATTTCGTAAATCTTGACCAGTTACAGGCTTATCGTTACCAGGACGGCTATCATCCAATTGACCGCGATACACCAAACTTCTGTTTCCATCGAAAAGAAAAAAGTCCGGCGTACAAGCTGCTGTGTAAGCCTTGGCAGTTTCCTGAGTCTCGTCATAGCACAAAGGAAAAGTGAATCCCAACTCTTTAGCCATTGCCTGAAGTTGGTCGGGGGCATCATCCGGGTAGTTGCTGGCATCGTTGGCACTGATTGCCACGATTCCAAGATTTTTATCTTCGTAATCTTTGCCAATTTGCGCTAATTGTGCCTCTACGTGCTTGACAAATGGACAATGCTTGCAGATAAACATCACCAATAATCCTTGTTTCCCTTTCATGGTGGCGAGGGAAATTGTTTCACCAAAAACATCCGGTAGTTGGAAATCGGGGGCTAATGTGCCTAGCGGCAACATGGTTGAGGCAACTCTTGCCATTATATGCACTCCGTTTTTTAACTGCGCTCCCACCTATATTGCTCTACGGGAATGCAAATTGCTATAGCGGGTAGCGATCGCACTCGTTGTATAGTACATTTGTATCATTAAGCTAATCCGAGCCTCGACATGAGAAAAGGGCAAGCAAACCTCAAAGTAGTTCCACTCTTAAGCGGCAAATCAAAACGGCATCCCGCACAGTTGGATTCTCAGCAAAAATGCGTTTCATTGCAAACTATTACCACTACTAAAGCACTGCCACAATCGACAGCTAACTCATCGAGGTTTATTCCATCTTTGCCAGTAAAAAGCTACAAAGAACTGCTACAGCAACGGCTGAATGACAGATTGAAAAGCTTGGAGGCACAAGCACAACGCATCAATCAACTTTCAAGTGAGTTAGATGCGGCAATCCTTGAACTCCAAGACATCTCCACTCAAATTAACGCTGAATTGAGAGCCATCAACAAGAAGGCTGAAATTTGCGAATACAAAACAAGGGCTGTTCCTTACATGAAACAGAAGCAAGATGGGTCATTAGTGTTAACCACGCGACCAATTGATTTATACAAAGCTGAACGGGAAGCAGCTTTCGTAGCACAGAAACTACGGCGACGAACCAGAAGAAAACGTAGCGATGCTCTAGGGGAATTTTAAGTAGGTTTTGTTTGGTGGGCATCCCCCACCAAACACCATCTAAAATTAAAAAATTGTATTGAATGTTACTAAAAAACGGCTGTTATACGGGAATTGTTAAAATAATAAAAATCTTTCTTAAAAAAGATTAAAGCCTAATTTTTTCTCATCAAAAGTATTCTATCATAAATTTTAAAGTAAAGTCTAGAGGTGGGAAAACCTTGTCAGTTTTAATAGTTTATATATCAATTCTCAATAGGATGCGATACATCTGTTGTTTTATTATGGACACGCAACTTATAAGCCAAATAAATAAACAAACTTGCGTATTTTCTTGTTACCTCCTCAAGTCTTTTTGATTTGATTTATAGCAATCCTTGCCATAGTTGTAAAATTCTCCCTCGTCTCTTTCTCTGAGTTTTCTGCGTCTCAGCGGTTCGTTTTTTTTACAAATCAAATAGGGCTGCTATAGTGAAAAGTTGTTAGTTGGTGCTACTTGTGAACGAAACTAACTCAAAAGACACTCCCCTACACGCAATGAATCCCCTCTCGCGATTTTCAGACAGGGCGGCGGATTATGCGAAACATCGACCGAGTTATCCAACCCCTGCCATTGACGTTATTCTGGAAGGATTGGGAGAACCTTCGCAACTCGTAGCAGCAGATATTGGTGCGGGTACGGGTATATCTTCACGTCTTTTAGCTGAACGCGGGGTGCGGGTAATTGCCATCGAACCAAATGCAGCGATGAGAGAAGCTGCATCGCCACATCCGTTAGTAGAGTTTCGTGAAGGGACAGCGGAAGCGACTAATTTACCGGACGCATCAGTTGATTTGGTAACTTGTTTCCAATCTTTCCATTGGTTTAATCCGGAACCAACTTTGCAAGAGTTTCGCCGCATTCTTAAATCCAATGGTAGATTAGCTGTAGTGTGGAACGATCGAGAGTGCAATGAGGAATTCACAGCAAATTACAGCTGCATAATTCAGGCTGCATCGAACAATCATCCAGCAGAAAAGCGGATGGTTTGTGCAGATCCGCTTTTCTCCAATCCCCATTTCCCTAATGTCCGCTGCCTAACTTTTGAGTATCAGCAAGAGTTAGATTTAGAGGGATTAATTGGTAGAGCGCAAAGTGTATCCTACATTCCAAAAGAAGGACAAGTACAACAACAACTCATCTCTGATTTGCAAGAACTATATGCAGGCGCTTGTAATGAGCAAGGCTTTGTCTATTTGGTCTACAGCACCAATGTTTACGTTGCAAATAATTGGTAATCGGGGCTGATAATTGTAGAGACATCATAAAAACGTCTCTACAATTATCAATTACCAATTCTTATCCTCTTGCCCAAGGCCCCCAAATAGCAAACGTGATGCCTGGGGTTTGAATATTAACAAACATGGTCTGTCCGTCAGGTGAAAAACAGGCACCAGCGAACTCTCTATCATTGATCGCATTCCGAGCAAATTGATAAAGTTCGCCCTTTTGAGTCACGCCGACTACAAATTGCTCGTCGTCGCCATCTTCACAGAGGATCAAATCGCCAAAAGGAGCCACAACAATGTTATCCGGGCCCTCTAATACATTTTCATTGTTTGGTTCAACAAATAGTTCGAGAGTGCCGCCTTCTTGTGCATTTGTACCAGGAACGTAGCGCCAAACTTGGCCCAATTCTTTTTCTCCACCATCCGTGCAGCAAAAGTAAAATTCACCTTTGCCGTACCAAATTCCTTCCCCGCGTGTAAATTGGGCTGCTCCCTTGCTAAAACCTTGGGCGCGAGTGCTTTCTGGTGTAGCAAGACGATTGAAAGTATCCGTATCAGGATCAGGATTGTCAATGCGAACCCATTCAACTGCCATCGGCTTACGCACCGGGAAATTAGTTTTAGTAATTGCCTGGGGCATTCCTTTAATTTTCAAAGCTTCCAAAACACCGCCTGCCACAAGGTTGCCCGGTTGATTTGGAATGAAGCGATAGAAGAGACTATCTCCTCTATCTTCAGTTTCATAAACAATTCCAGTTTTGGGATCAACTGCAACTGCTTCGTGGTTAAAACGCCCCATTGCTCTTAGAGGCACAGGAACCACATTTCTTTTTGCATTCGCCGGAACTTCAAAGTTATAACCGTGACGTTTCTCGACATTGCCTGTCGTATTAACTGGATCGTTTGTAGCGGGAGTCGAGGTATTTTCTTCACAGCTAATCCACGAACCCCAAGGAGTAGGGCCACCCGCACAGTTACGGTAGGTTCCCGCTAGGGAAGCATAATGACTCTTTAATTGGCGATCCGGCCCTACGATCAGTGTTGTTGTGCCACCTTTACAGAGATTATCGTACTTGAGTCCGGCAACTTGGGTCGTGGAATTCGGGCTTAATTCGTGATTGCGAACTAAGATAGTTGTGTTATTGGGGCCGGGGAACGCAGCCATGCCATCGTGACCACCCGGTACTGGGTTACGATCGTTCATCATGTCCCCGGTGCGTGAGAAGGCGCGATATTGAAATCCGCGTGGTAAATCTAACAGACCATTGGGATCTGGAATAAGCGGGCCATAACCTCCCCCACTCACTGATTGACCGTTGGCTACTCTGGTATAAAGAGCTTCTAGAGGGGACATTAAAACAACACCCGCAGCACTTGTGCCTGCTAAGGTGAAGAATTGCCGCCGTGATAAAGACATGGTGTTCTCCGGATTTATGCGTAGAACAGCTTAATTGGCGTGCATCAACCTTAGGCAAAGCTTTGATTAACTTCTAGTTAATTCTTTGTTCAGGAATTATTATGGCTTGTACAGTTTATTTTTTCTAAAGGAATTTTTAACGCTGAGGGAGGCAGAGGATTATTTGCGTTAGCGAAGCGGCGCGACAGCGCTACCTTTACGTTAAATTAATTATTTTTGGGATTAATAGCAGAAAATAAGGCTGAATAATCGTCATCAGCCAAACCCATATTTTGTGCTATTTCTAAAATTTGGCGAATGCCTTCCAAACTGCTGACGTTCAACCCCTCTGACTTAGCTTCAGTAAGAAATAAGTTAGTATCTTTCAGCAAATGTTTAGTCGGAAAGTTGGGATTTTCATAGTTTCTATCTAACATTCGCTGCAACTTTTTATCAAATGTTGGTGCGTAGAGGGCGCTTTGTCGCAGAATTTGCATAAATTTCTCGACTTCGACACCTTGATTCTGAACAAATCCTAAACTTAGTGCAAAGGTACTTGTTAAAGAAGCTATCAGTTGATTAAGCGCTAATTTGACAGCAGCAGCAGCACCAATTTCACCAATATGCAGGGGTTCTGAACCAAAGTTTTTTAGTAATGGCAACCACTTTTGAAATTGTTCGCCAGAAGCCCCCACCATTACCATTAATTTACCTGCCTCGGCTTCCGGAATACTTCCCAGCACGGGTGCTTCGATATATTCGCCACCAGCAGCAACAATTTCAGATGCGATCGCTTTACTGTCACTTGGCGAAATCGTCCCCATTTGAACGACTGTGCGACCTTTTAATTCTTGTCGGGAAGCTTCGGACAATAAAGTATCATGAATTGCTGTAGCATTTGTCAGCATCAAAATTACGCAATCAGACTCGCGAATTGCCTCTTGCGGGGAGTCAGCAATTTTAGCACCCGCATCTCGTAAAGGCGCTAGTTTCGATTGGGTGCGATTGTATGCAACCACCGAAATTTTAGCTTCTAACAGCCTTTTAACCATCGGCTGTCCCATTAACCCAGTTCCTAAAAATCCTACTTTCACAATTACCCTGACCTCTAAAAACTGGTGTTAGACTCTAGGGTTGGCAATGCCGCCCCGACTAAATCTTAAGAATAAAAAAGCAACAGGGTAGGCATCATGCCTACCCTGTCAATACCACTTATATTAAAGTACGATTTCCAAAAATTGTCAACGTTATTTTGAACAAAGTTAAAAGTTTTTAGAAAGCTGTTTTATCTTTAAAACAGCTTCCTATTGATGTTAGCAAAAGTCATAAATTAGGCATTCCAAAATCGTTCTGCTGTCCAATGGCGATCGCTTGATTGATAAACTGTAACATTGGACACTCCAGCCTGTTGCACCAAATTGTTCACCTCATCCAGCGTAAAGGCGGCGTGGAGAGAATCGCGGAATAACTTTTTCTGGTGTTCGTTGTACTCTTCCCCGATACTTTGAACCAGAGAATTGATAATTTCCTCACTTGGAGGATGAATCAAGTCTCGGAGGAGAATTGCACCATTAGGCTTTAGCACTCGCTGCAATTCTTGTAAAAAAGGCAGTGGATTTGGCAGGTGATGGATAAGGCTATTGGAAATAACCATATCAAATTTACTATCTTGATATGGTAAGTGCTTGGCATCAACTAATTCTAAACTTATTTGTTGTTGCAAGCCTGCATTCTCTACATTATTCCTGCCGATTTGTAGCATAGATTCTGCCATGTCAATGCCGATAATTTGCCATTGACTTCGCTGCTGTGCAATTAAAATAGGAATTCGCGCTGTACCAGTTCCAGCATCGAGAATTGTTGCAGTTGGGGACTCTATTAACTCAATGGCACGGTGAGCAAAAGCCGCATTTATCTCAGTGAAATCCATTGCGTCATATTCAGCTGCTTCTTCCCAACTGTCCATGACTTCGGGTTCTAATATTCTTTGCATGGCTGATTACTAATTACTAAGTAGCTGGAGACCATTATTTGTAGTTACCCATCCAACCCATATTAATGTTGGGTGATGTTCCTAAATCCAACCTACATCTAATTGCGATCGCGTTGTCGTTTGCGTTCTTTTTCCTTCTTCTTAGCCTCATTTAAGAGTTGTTTCACTTTAGCCTTGATTTCATTGTGTCGCGCTACTCCTTCATAAGCATAGCGGTTGTAACCGTTGCCTTCAATCAAACTTTCCAAATAACGAATCCGCTCATCGGTGACAGGATGAGTTGAGAGCCAAGTAAAAATTGGGCGATCGCTATCCTCCTCTTTCAGCGTTACCGTCAGATTACGCAACCCATCAGCAGCATATCCGGTAGCAGCAATTAGGCGAGTTCCGAGAATGTCCGCCTGACGTTCCATGTCGCGGCTGTAGTCGGAAACGATGAGATTGGTGACAGTACCTCCCGCATAGGGAATAAATCCTGTAACGCTAGAAGTAAGATTTCCTTGCGTTACCAGTTGAAACCCGTGAGATAATACAGCATGAGATAATTCATGTGCCAATAAACCAGCTAATTCTGCTTCTGATTTAGTGCGAGTAATGGCACCAGCATTTACAAAAACTTTGCCGCCTGGGAGAGCAAAAGCATTTAGTTTGTCATCTAAGACAACGTAAAATTCATACTCAAAATCACTGCGTCCCGCGACAGTTGCCAGTTTATTTCCTACGTCGCGAACGTATTTCAACACCTCTTCATCTTCAACTAAAGGCAATTGGCGTTTTGCCTGTTTTGTTACCGATTCACCAATAGCAGATTCGCCACGCAACATTAATACAGAAGTTTCAACAGCAGTTAGAGGCCCATATAAACTGCCAGTAATTGCATAGCTTAAAGCGCCTGTGATCGCATTAGCGATCGCATTCCCTCTCAACTCGGCGCGAAGATGCCTTCTGTAACGTTTCAAATTCTCATCCGCCAAAGTTGCAAATTCAGCCGCCTCCGGATGATTCGGGTTTAATAAAGCAAATTGACGCGCCGCCAGCGAAGCTTCTAACCACGCCTCTTGCTTTCTGTAAGCTTCAATTTTTGCTTTGAGTAAGGTTGGTTCGGCGGGATATAAAGTTGTTGCTTTCTCCAGAATTTGTAAAGATTCTTTCGTCTTGTTATATTCTTGCAATGCTTTGGCGTACTGCACATGACCGGGAATAAATTCCGGATACTGTTCTACCAAAAATTGTAGCGGTACGAAAATTTTACTTTCCAGCTTTTGTTCTAAACCAGCTTGCGCCTCGCGCCAGTAAACTTTACCCGCAGGCGGTAATAGTTGTGCATCGGTAATTGGATCTTTGCGTTCAGCCTTTTGGGTCGCATTAGCAAATGGCGCTTTAACTTCCCGATACAGCTTTTCTGCTTCAGCAAATTGTCCCCCCAGATAAAGACTATCAGCTTCAATCAGTTTTTGCTGCTTGGCAATTTCTTCTGGAGTCGGTTCCGGTTCCTCCTCTGCTTTTTCCTCGGTGTCGGACTCTGGTTTGGTGTCTGGCTTTTGGATAGCTTCCGAACCCGGTTGCGGTTCCGCCTCTTGGGCCGATGGTTTAACTTCGGGGGTGGTGGTTTCTTCTGGTTTAGTTTCAGTCTTCTTGGGAACTGGAGTGACTATTACCGTGGGAGGCGATGTCGGTTCAGCTAGCACCGTTGCGGGAGAAGATGACAACAAGACAAGAGCAACTAGGGAATTCCAGACAGGTTTCATAGTGGTGGATAGTATATCTATTTTTCTATTAGTGTATTCATATTTTGCCAAATGTTTGAAGCAATGCGCTAATTACAACAGATAATTTTAGAAATTGGAAAACAAAATATCTATCTTGATAATTCAACCCCTAATTGTTAGTTGTCTTTGACTAATTATTTATAACAGCATCTAACAGCAACTCGGCACCAAAACGAACTGCATCTGTGCAAGGTAAATTAGTGTCTGTCTGTATCTGCGCGATAACTTGCTGTGCAGTTGTAGTGTCCAAGTGAGCAGTGTTAAGAGCGATCGCAACCACCTTCACCGCCGCAAAAGCACCACCAGCTACCGCTACTGTCTCGTAAAGCTTTATCACCTCTGGCAACGGCGGTATCGTCACATGAGGATGATTGCGAATAGTTGCTTGTTGCGCTCGATGCACTAAAATTAATCCCGTTGGTTGCGTACCGCGCAACAGTGGCAGCGTTGCTGTTGAACTGGGATGCAACAGCGAACCTTGTCCCTCAACAAACAAAATCTCATACTCTTGCCCAAAACGCATCACTAACTGCTCAACTGCACCAGCGGCAAAGTCCACACGCACGGCATCTAGCGGCACACCATCACCCGCTATCATTAAACCAGCTTGACCAGTAGCAAGAAACTTAGAACGTAAACCCCGTCTTGTTGCTGCTTTATTTAGTTCCAAACTGGTTGACATTTTGCCAACACTCATATCTGTGCCAACAGTGAGGACACGCTGACAAGAAAGCGATCGCGCCAAACCACTTGCTATTTTTAAATCTGTTGGCTCCTGGCGCACATCCCAAATCCACTGTCCCTCTTTCAACAATGCCTGAAGTTCCGGTGATGCCATCGGGGTATGCAGCCCATTCACCACCGACAAACCCCCAGCCACCGCCTGTTTCACCTCTTGCCACCATTCCTCCGGTAACGCACCCCCAGACGGCGCAATCCCAATTACAAGTACATCGGGTGCGTAGGTTAGCGCCTCTGTAACTGAAGCCACAATTGGAGCATCACACTCAATACCAGTCAATTGTCGCAAAGATTCGCCCGCACACTGGCGATCGATTACCACCACTGTTGGCGATTCACTGTAACGTAATAGCGCCAATCCAGTTTTCCCATGAATGCCGCGAATCCCTTCATGCAGCAGAATTGCAACTCGATGTTTAGGATTTAGCATTTAATTTTTAATTTCTAATTTCTAATTTTTACTTATTCCCAACCCTGGCAAATCATTCGGTAACAGTCGCCCATCTTGCAACGATGCACCTGTAAAAGGATCGTCTATTAAATTTAGGTGAGAGTCTAAATCCAGATAATCAGCTAGTGGCGAAAGCTGCGCTGCTGCCGTATTAGAAATAACGCTGTCAGAATAACAACCAAACATCACCTGCAACCCACAAGCTTTCGCTGTATGCACCATGCGAATCGCCTCAGTCAAACCTCCACATTTCATTAATTTGATATTAACGCCATGAACTTTATCTGCGAGTAGAGGTATATCCCTACTGGTAAAACAACTTTCATCGACAAAAATCGGGAGATGCGATCGCGCTTTTAGTTCCCGTAGCGGCGATTCCCCCATTACCCCTAAATTTTCTCCTCGCGGTAACGGCTGTTCCACATATTTAACGCCTAGACGCGATAGCCAAGCGCACATCATCACAGCATCTTCCAAATTCCAACCACCGTTGGCATCTACACTCAAAATTGCCTCTGGCGCTTCTTCCCGAATTGCCATCAACATCGCCTGATCTGCTTCAATGCCCAGCGAACTACCCAATTTTACCTTTAAAACTTTTGCCCCAGTCAGTTGTCGCCAGTCACGCGATCGCTCTACGGCTGCTGTCGGAGAATTAATCCCAATTGTGACAGAGGTCGGGACAATCCGCGAGCAATCCAACCCCCACAACCGCCACAGAGGTAATCCCAACCGCTTTCCCATCCAATCGTGCAATGCCACATCAATTGCTGCTTGCGCTGAGGAAGGAAGAAGCGCCTCTTGCAACACACTTTCAATCTGCTGCCTCTCCCAGGTATGAAATTTCTCCAAACTTGGAGCAATTTGCTGCAATTGCTCCAGAATACTCTCTGTCGTTTGTCGCTGTTCTCCGATGGAAAAGGGCGTTCCTTCCCCCCATCCCTCAATCCCATCTTCAATTACACGTACCCACACATTAGTCGTCTGCGCTGTCGTACCGCGACTGATGGTTAAAGGAAATCGCTTGTTTACTGTGAAGGTTTCAATACTAATTCGCATATTATTTCTTGTATCCTTCTTTTCTCGTCCTCTGTCACCCAACAGAGTTGGAGAAGAGTTCCAAATTGATTGTTAACGCGATAGTACAGCAATTCAAGGGTTCGGTGCGATACATCTGTAGGGACATGGCAATGCCATGTCCCTAAAACCTTGATGGCATTCCCACTGTTTACCAACATCAGAACCGCAATATATTCTACCCAACTGAGAAACGCTATAAAACAGGTATCTAACCTGTTTTATAATGGCAGGCGAGACACCTGCCCCACGGTAAATTAAGGTGTATGCCGTTTTTTATCTATTCTCTTATATGAAACCTCTCAAAAAGTGGAAAATTCTTAAATCAAAATTGGTTGTTGACAACCAATGGTGTAAAATTCGGCAAGATGAAATAGAATTACCTACTAAACAAATAATAGACGACTATTTTGTAAATATTAGACCAGATATTGCTGTGATTTTACCAATAACCCCACAAAAAGAAATTGTTTTTGTGCGGCAATATCGCCATGCAGTCGAAGAAATATTATTAGAACTTCCGGCTGGGGCTTTTTCAGAATCAGAAGATAGTATTGTTGCCGCCGCTAGAGAATTAGAAGAAGAAACAGGCTATGTGGCTGACCAAATAATTAAACTAGCGACGTTATACGATAACCCGCCCAAAGACACTAATAAAATACATTTATGTTTAGCTGAAAATGTTCAGCAAAAAAGTAAACAAAAATTGGATATCACCGAAGACATTGAAGTTGTGTTAATTCCTATAACAAAAGTTATGGAATTAATAACCAAAGAAGAAATTTGTGTTTCTGGAACAATTGCGGCTATTTTCTTGGGTTTCAATTATCTTTCTGGGCGTACTGTTACCGAGTAAAATTAATTATATTCCCTTGATTGATAGTAGTAACAATCTTGGCAAGGGCCACTAGGATTAATAGCACAACGGATGTAAGGAGAGTGGGCATTAAATTGACAAGTTATATCGCCAATTAAATAACCAACTCCTTCAATATAATGCTGATCTATAGAAGTTGACATTCTCTGCAACTCTCTAGCAGATACCCTCCGCATAGCCGATCTCAACCGCGATCTCGTTCGTTCCTCTGCTTTACGCATCGCCCACATTGAGATCAACAGTGGCATCAACCCTAGAGAAAAAATAATGAGGATCGTTACCGACACGCTCCTTTACCTCTTCTTAATAATCACCGAATTTTACCCGATTCAGATAGTCGTGCATCAGGTCTGATTTCAGGTTAGCTAATTTCCCCGAAGATAATAAAAGCTTAAACTTAAATTTAATATAGCGTTTCTCAGTTGGGTAAAATATATTGCGGTTCTAACGTTCGTAGGGGACTAGCATTGCCATGTCACTACAGAGGTATCGCATCCAACCCTTGAATTGCTATATAGAACCCATTTGACATCTTTTACTATCTTGAAGTACAGTTACCGCAAAAGCCGTATCCAGCAGTCATGCCGTACTCTAGCAGCCTAACAGACGAAGAGTGGGAAATCCTT